>JAFUYV010000110.1 GCA_017476945.1 Fretibacterium sp. | reverse complement strand
CCACGATAGCTCAATCGGCAGAGCGGGTGACTGTTAATCACTAGGTTCCAGGTTCGAGTCCTGGTCGTGGAGCCAGAGAATAATTCGGCGAAGGCCGATGAAGATAAAGCCCGCCTGAAAGGCGGGCTTTTTTGTGCCGTTTGATTGTGGGGAGACGCCCCTTGCCCGCGCGAAAATAAAATCTACTATAATTAGGCAATAATCTATCTGCCCATGAGAAGGGAAGAGGATAAGGGATGAGGCGAAAGATTCTTTTGACGGTCATAGGGGCCTGCCTGGCTGCCTGCGCCCTCCAGGGGCTGTCCAATGGAGCGGAGTTGCCTCGCGCCCAGCTCGATGAGTCCGAACGGCAGTTCACCCGGGCGTATATGTACTTTATGGATCGGGACTATTGGAGTGCGCTGGATTATCTGGACCGGGCACTGAGGGCAAACACCTATCTGGTCGATTACTATCTTCTGAGCGGTCTGGCGCTTCAGCGCACCGGCGACGGGGAAGGGGCGCGTGCCGCGTTGGCCAACTACCTCGAGGTGCGTCCCATGGATGGCACCGTGCCCCGTATTGCGCGAAACTTTGTGGAGCAGGATCGCCTGCTCAGGAGCGTCCTGGGGACCCGGCCGCTTTCTCCGCGATGGCAGTTCTCAAATCCGGATATGCAGACGGAGCTGGGCCTGCCCCTCGCGCACCCGTTCAACGTCAAGGGCATGGGTAAGGCCGAGGCGCTGGGGGAGGCTCTCGCCATCTCGGACACCTTTGGGGACCGTGTGTACCTGAGGCCGGCGGGGAGAAAGGAATATCAGACCCTCTCCATCAGGAGGCCCGTAACGGCCCTGCCTGGAGGCGATGGGTCCTTCACCGTATTCTGTGCGGAGGGGGACATCTACACCTTCACCTGTCCGCTGGACTTGGAGGCCGCCATCTCCCCTACCCTGACAGGGCACATCGACGCGGCTATCTCCGATGCGGAGGCCCTTTCGGGGACGCTGTTCGCGGTGGCGGACCCGGTGTCACGCATCATCGCCTTCTACCGGCTCATGGACACGGACAGCACGGACAGTCGGGAGGCGCCGGAGCTCGTTGGGGAATGGACGCCTCCCGCCGCGGAGCTGCTGTTTGAGCCCGTGGCCCTGGACCGCTACGCGGACTGGCTGGCGGTGGCGGACAGGGGCAACGGTCGGGTATATCTTCTGAACGCTGCGAACCGTCGGGAATTTTTCTTTGTGGATGTCCCCGTGCCGCGGGATGTCCTGTGGTCGCCGCTTGGGGAGCTGTTCGTTCTTACGGAGCGTGGGGAGATCTTCTGCCTTGGGGTGGACCCCGGGGAGAAGAGCGCGACGGTTGGAGACCCGCTCTGGTCCGGGCTGGAGGACATCTGGGCGCTCTTCCCCTCCCCGGAGGGAGACCTGTATTGCCTTGATGTCGCAGCGTTCCGTCTGTATAAGGCGGTGATGCAGCCCTCCCGGACGCTCAATCAGGGCTTCCTGGGCATTTATCACCCTGTTCTGGCTCTGGAGGCAGCTAATCGCGAGAGCTTCCTGATTGATGCGACCCTGGGGGGGCCTTTTACAAGCCATCTTCAGAACGCCGCGATCGTCGTGCAGTCCGTCTGGAACGAGCGGACTATTCGATCGTCAGCCCAGTGGAGCGCGGGGCCCGCGAACTTTGACGGCCTGCTCCTGCACCGTCCCCTCGCGCGGGGGCAGACGCTGCCCGCAGCGCTGAGACGGGCGCAAATCGACCGCGGCCGTGATGTCCGCGCCGCCGTACCGCCCCTCTGGTTCCTCCACCGGGAGACGATGACGCACGTCATTGCCGATGCCTCCATCCCCTTTTCGATGGACGACGTCCTCTACCTGTTGCGCTTTTGCCTGCTGAACGGGCTAGAGCTCGACATCTGGGCGCGGGACATCCCCTCGCTGCCCCTGGCGCGCGCCTCGGCCTTCACAGGGGGCAAGACGCTGCTCTCCCTCCACCGTGTCCCGGAGCTCTCCGTGCCGAGGTCCCGCCTTCAGATACAGATACCGCTGCCCTATGAGCTGTCCTCCTCGGGATACCCAAGTCGTTCCATGCTTGCCGTCTACCTGGATATCGGCCTGATGCAGACAAGGGCCTGGATGCCCCTCTGGCCTGACCTGACAGGGCAGTGAAGCGCAGGGGGCGCTAGGCCCCCTGCACGATAACTCTCTCAAGGCTCTTGATCCCTCGGATCCCCTTGAGGGCCTCCAGGAAGTTCTGGACCTTGGCGGGTGTCCCCCGCATGACGATGCACTCAAGGCACGTGTCGTGATCCACGTGGACGTGGGTGGTGCAGAGGATGACCTCGCCGTGGTCGTGCTGCGCTCCGGTCAGTTTGCGGGTCAGGTTGGGAAGGTGGTGGTCATACACCAGGGTCACGGTCCCATAGACCTCTCCCTCCTTCTGCCCGGCCTCCGCGGCGGTTCGCCACTGTTCCTCCGCGATATAGCGCCGCATCAGGATCCTGAACGCCTCGGAGCGGTTGGTCTTCCCTCCGTCCCTTGCCCGCCGGTCGAACTCCTGCAGCAGGGAGTCCGGCATCGTGATGCTGAACCGCGCGAGCTTTTCCGCCTTTTTCGTCTTCATTTTTTCCACCGTACCCTTTCAAACCACCGCTGGCGGATATCCTCCCGGCGGCGGGCGCCTTCCCCGCTGGAGTCCGGTCCGTCCTCCGTGAACTTCACGTCCGTGTACGTTTCCTCATAGGTTCCGGTCACTGGCGTGTCCCGCGGCACGCTCCGCCCCGTCATGCGCTCGTAGAAATAGCGCCCCCCCGCGCCGAAGATCGCCGTCAGGATGGCCCAGCCCAGCACTCTGAGGATGAAGGAAGGGAGGACGAACAGGACGAAGGAGACGACGCTGAGGAGCAGTCCCCCAAGGCAGAGGAACATCGGGGCGAAGACCAGGATGAGGATGCCCCGCTCCTTCGTGCCGGTTGACTGCCACAGCGAGAGGACATCGCCCAGCCCGCTGATAAAGATGGCTGGCCGCAAGAAGTGGGGGAGATGGTTCAACAATTTTTGGAACAAGCTAACACCGCCCTTTGCATTATTTTTTCATTATATCAGGGGAAGGCGGTCTGAGGCGCGGATATTTGATACAATTAGATGCCATAGGAGACCCCACTTGGGGAAAAATTGACGGTAAGGCGGGGACGACGTGAGGGATCAACGGGAGAAATGGAGACTGGCGCCTGATAAGCTCAGGAGGGTCAAGAGGCCGGAGAGCTGGAAGCTGGAGGGGACGGATGGAATATCCACGAAGGCATCCCTCCGCCTGATCGGGCAGGAGCGCGCTGTCGAGGCGATGGAGTTTGGCCTCGCTGTTCCCGGCAGGGGGTACAACATCTTCCTGACCGGCCAGCCGGGGAGCGGGCGCACAAGCTACGCGCTGGACCGCCTCAGAGGCCGTGCCAGGGGCCTTCCTGTCCCGAATGACTGGCTTTACCTTTACAACTTTGACGAGCCGGGGGAGCCCCTGGCCGTCTCCGTCCCGGCTGGGGAGGGCAGGAAGCTGGCCGCCGCCCTGGAGTCGCTGTTGAACGACCTGAAGGTCGCGATCAGCAAGGCATTTGAGCAGAGCCAGTATGAGGACGCCAAGGCCCAGCACGTCAAGGAGTTTCAGGAGAAGGCCGGTGAGATTATGGAGGGGCTCAGGGCCCAGGCCGCCAAGCAGCATTTCTCCCTGAAGAGGACGCCCCAGGGCTTCATCAACGTCCCCCTGGTGGATGACAAGGACGAGAAGGGCAAGAAGGTCGTCCGGGAGATCAAGGAGGAGGAGTTCGAGTCCCTTTCTGAGAAGGAGCAGAAGCGCTATCAGGCACTTTCCGAGAAGGTCTCTCAGCGGACGCTCCTTGGTTTGCGCCGCATCCGGGATATGGAGAAGGAGCTCAAGGAGAAGCTCGGCAAGCTGGAGGCTGAGATATGCCGGGCCGCCATCGCGCCCTGCCTGGCGGACGTCTGCGATGTCTGGCGTGACAACGAACCGCTCTCTCAATGGTTCGCGCGCATGGCCGAGGACGTGATCGAGAACTTCGGCGCGTTCGTCACCTCCATGCGAGACGAGTCCGCCGAGGTGGACTTCACGCGCTATCAGGCCAACCTCTTCGTCAGCAACGACCCGGAGGGCGGCGCGCCTGTGGTGTGGGAGACGAACCCGACGTACTATAACCTCTCCGGCAAGGTGGAGTACGAGAGCCGTCAGGGGTATCTCTACACGGACTTCCGCCGCATTGTCGCCGGGGCCTTCCACCGCGCCAACGGCGGCTTCCTGGTGCTGGACGCAGAGAAGGTCCTGATGAACTTCATGTCGTGGGAGGCGGTCAAGCGCCTGCTGCGCACGGGGGAGGCCGCCATCGAAAACCTGGGCGAGCAGTACGGCTCTATCCCCGTCTCCTCCCTTCGTCCCAGTCCCATCCGTCTGGACCTCAAGGTTGTCATGATCGGTTCCCCCTACATCTACGAGCTCCTGCAGTACTACGACCCGGAGTTCCAGAAGCTCTTCAAGATACGGGCGAGCTTCGACGTGGACATGCCGCGCAGCGCCAGGACGGAACGCCAGATGGCCCAGTGTGTCGCCGGCATCATCAAGCGGGAGGGGCTCAAGCCCTTTGGCGCGGAGGCGCTTTCTGAGGTCATCGAGTGGGCGAGCCGCGAAGCCGAGGACCAGGACCTCCTCTCCGTGGAGCTGGGGCGTCTGCGCGAGCTCCTGGTGGAGTCCAGTGCGTGGGCGGGGCTCCTGTCGCCGGAGGTCGGGCGCGTGGGTCGGGAGCACGTGCGCAAGGCCATCGAACATAAGCATTACCGCTCCGCCCTCTATCAGGAGAAGCTGACCCGTGCCTTCCGAGATGGGGTCATCCGAGTAGACACCACGGGCGAGGTCGTGGGCCAAATCAACGGCCTCTCCGTGATCGACCTGACGGACTACCGCTTCGGGCATCCCTCGCGCATCACGGCCAACGTCTTTATGGGGCAGGAGGGGGTTGTGAACATTGAGCGCGAGGTGCGCATGACGGGCCCTATTCATAACAAGGGGCTGATGATCCTCTCCAGCTACCTGGGCCGGAAGTACGCCCAGGACATGCCGCTGGCGCTCTCCGCGCGCATCACCTTCGAGCAGAACTACGGCGGTATTGAGGGGGACAGCGCCTCGTCCACGGAGCTCTATTGCCTGCTCTCCGCCCTCTCCGGCCTGCCGTTGAAGCAGGGCGTCGCGGTGACGGGTTCGGTAGACCAGTTCGGCAACGTCCAGCCCATCGGCGGCGTCAACGAAAAGATCGAGGGCTTCTTCGAGTACTGTAAGCTCACGGGGCTGACGGGGGAGCAGGGGGTGATGATCCCGCAGGCCAACGTCCGCCACCTCATGCTGAGGCCGGAGGTCATTCAGGCCGTGGAGAAGGGGAAGTTCTCCGTGTGGGCCGTCAGCTCCATTGACGAGGGGATCGAGCTCCTGACCGGCGTGGCGGCAGGCCGGGCGCACAAGGACGGCTCCTACACGAAGGGCTCCGTCCATGGACGCGTCAAGGCGCGGCTCAAAAAAAATGCTGCGGGAT
>JAFUYV010000109.1 GCA_017476945.1 Fretibacterium sp. | reverse complement strand
CACCAACGCATATCTCTTCATAACTTCTCTACCTCCATACATAAAATCTCTAAACCTCCTGAAACTCCACGCGACATCGAACAAAAACTTCGCTGCGCCAGGACATTCCCCCTCTCTCCAAACGCCCCATGAGCCATAGAAACAAAACAGGGGTCGCGCCGTCATGGAATTTTGCACAAAAATCCCATGTGTCCACGCAACCCCTGTTAAAAGCGCCCAGCTATGCTATAATAAGCATAAGCAGAGGCGGACCATCTTCAGATGGTCGCGTGGGCATTATTTTTCCTGACAAGATGTAGTGTACCACAACGCCCCTGCTTTTTCCAGTAGGTCAAGCAAAAATGGGGCGGGGTCTTCCCTGCTGTTTTTTTACCCTCCGGCAGATTGAGGGTTTTGCGGCCGCGCCGGTATCGACATAAACAAAAGTGAGTGATAAACTAATTTTCATCTGTACTTTAGGTGCGATAGAAGGAGTGGGTCCCATGGACATTAAAGAACTGCGCAAATCAAAGGAAATGACTCAGGCTGCGTTTGCCGCGGCCATCGGCGTAACCGGCTCGACGATCACCGCCGTTGAGACGGGCAGGAGAAAGCTCAACGAGGGGCTTATCGCCAAGGTCAAAGAGGTGTTCGGCGTGGACGTGGACGCGGAGGTCGCCCCCAAAAAGCCGGCGTCGAGGAGGACCGCCAGGAAGAAGGCCGCCTCCGCGGGCCGGGAGCTTATCATCCAGTCGCCCATGGGCGGGGAGATCACTCCCGACGAGATCTTTGCGAAGGTTGGCAGGGTGGACATTGTCTACGTCCGCGTGGATGAGAACAAGGCCTACTGGGTGAAGGGGAAGAAGAGCGGCTCGGTTGAGCTGTGGTGAGCTTGCCGCCGCGCCGCCTCAGCTCATTTCATTTTACATTTTAAACAGTCCGTCAAAAAAAACCCCCTCAGGAAGAGGGGGGAGGTTGCGTTTGGTTCGCTCTTAAAGGAAGACTTTTACCTTGCCGCCATCGCCGCGCCGATAAGCCCGGCCTTGTAGCCCAGGGTGCAGCTCACCAGGCGCGTCCTCTTTTGGCCCTCGCGCTTCTCGCCAAAGGTCTCCTCCTCGACGCGGCGCCTCAGCGGGACCAGGAGCCCCTCGCCCTGCTTGCCGATGCCGCCGCCGATGCTGATGACCTCCGGCTGGAGCCCGTTGATGAGGCTGGCGAGCCCGCAGGCCAGGTAGCCGGTGTATTCGTCCACCACGCCCTGGGCGACGGGGTCTCCGGCCTCCGCGGCGTCAAAGGCGGTGTGCCCGCTCACGACCCCCTCGCGCCGCGCCAGCTCGCCCAGCGCGCTGTTCGGGTGCGCCTCGATGGCCTCCCTTGTCATGTTGATGAGCCCAGTGGCCGAGGCGTAGGCCTCAAAGCAGCCCCGCCGTCCACAGGTGCAGGGCCGCCCTCCGTAGGCGATGACCATGTGCCCGAACTCGCAGGCCGCGGAGTTGCAGCCCGTCCAGATGGAGCCGTCGATGACGAAGCCGGAGCCAACCCCCGTTCCCAGCGTGATAATCATGGCGCTGGACGCGCCCCTGGCGCTCCCCGCGACGGCCTCGCCCAGGGCCGCGGCGTTGGCGTCGTTCTCCAGGCGCACGGGCAGCCCCAAGGCCTCGGACATCATCGGGCCGATGGCGAAGTCCCGCCAGCCAAGGTTGTAGTTGTAGAGGACCACGCCCGTCTCAGAGTCCACCGTGCCGGGGGAGCCCACCCCCACGGCGCGGATGTCCGCGCGGGCAAGGGACGCGGCCCCGACCGCCGCCTCCGCAACGCGCAGGATATCCTTCAGAACGACCTCCTGGGGGCGATCCG
Organism: Fretibacterium sp.; assembly: GCA_017476945.1. Lineage (GTDB taxonomy): Bacteria > Synergistota > Synergistia > Synergistales > Aminobacteriaceae > JAFUYV01. The sequence continues at coordinate 3,332 of JAFUYV010000109.1, read as the reverse complement.
CCCCGGTCGGCAGGTCCGCCTCTCCGGCGATGCGCCCCGCCTCATCCACGACGCCCGCCTTGATGCTGGTCCCCCCGATATCCACGCCGATGTAGTACGACACCATGTCCTCCTCCTTCGCCGGATCTTATTTGCCGGATGCTACTTGAACGTCGCCGCGACCTTCTCCAGCTCGTCACGGATCTTGATGTGCTGGGGGCACGCCTGCTCGCACCGGCCGCACTTGATGCACTCGCCCGCGCGCTTTTTGCCGTGCAGCGTGACCAGCCAGTTCTCCCGCCCCGCGGCCAGCTCCATGTTGTTGTAGAGGGTGAGCATATTCAGCGCGGCGAAGGAGCCGGAGATGCCGATGTCCTTTGGGCAGACCTTGGCGCAATAGTTGCACGTCGTGCAGGGGATGAGCGGGATCTTCGCCAGCTCCTCCCGCGCCTTGTCCAGCGTCCTCCGCTGGGCGTCCGACAGGTGCGTGAAGCCCCTCATGGTGGACAGGTTGTCCTCCATCTGCTCCATGTTCGACATGCCGGAGAGCACGGTGATGACGCCCTCCAGGTCCGCGGCGAAGCGGATGGCCCAGGACGCGGGGGACGACTCCGGCTCCGCGGCCCTCAACACCTGCGCCACCGTCTCCGGCGGCGTGGCCAGCATCCCGCCCTTCACGGGCTCCATGACGATGACCGGCTTGCCGTGCTTCCGCGCCACCTCGTAGCACTTGCGGGACTGGTAGAGCGGGGTCTCCCAGTCGCCGTAGTTGATCTGGAGCTGGACGAACTCCATCTCCGGGTGCGCGTTCAGAATGGCCTCCAGCTCCTCCGGCGTCGAGTGGAAGGAGAAGCCCACGTGTTTGATGAGGCCCTGCGCCTTCTTCTCCTGGACGAAGTCCCACAGGCGGAAGTCGTCAAAGAAGTGTGTCCGCCCCTCGCCCAGGTTGTGCAGCAGGTAGAAGTCGAAGTAGCCCGCGCCCGTCTGCCTCAGCGACGTCTCGAACTGCGCGACGGCGTCCTCGCGGGTGTTGCATTTGATCCACGCCGCGTTCTTCGTCGCTACCTGGAACCTCTCTCTGGGATAGCGCTCCACCAGCGCCTGGCGGAGCGCGTCCTCGCTGCCGGGATAGGCCCACGCCGTGTCAAAGTACGTGAACCCCTCCTCGAGGAAGCGGTCCACCATCGCCTTCGTCTGCTCCAGGTCGATGACGTCGTCGCGGTTTGACTGGCCGCTCTGCGCGGCGGAGCCCTCAACCCTCGGCAGGCGCATCAGCCCAAAGCCCAGCTTCTTGATCTCCTCTCCAAGATATGCCATTAGATTACCCCCCTCAGAGTGTCTTTAGCCCTTCTATCTTAGCATACTTTGCCTTATCACAACGGGATGGGGCGCTTCAGGAAGATATACAAAACGACGGGGAGACCCCGCCGCGCTTTCGCCTGACCTACTGGAAAAAGCAGGGGCGTTGTGGTACACTACAAATCGTCAAATCAGAATGTCCACACGACCACTTGTGAGTGGCCCGCCTCTGCTTATGCTTATTATAACATAGGCTGAGGCTTTTAACAGGGGTTGCGTGGACACATGGGATTTTTGTGCAAAATTCCATGAAGGACACGGGCCCCTGTTTTCGCCGTCCTCACAACGGCGAAGGCGGAGGAGCTGTGAAGCGAGAGGGGGGATGCGCCGGAGGAGCGTTTTTTTGAACGAGGGTGCGTGAAGTTTCAGGAGGCTTAGAGATTTTTACTTTGGAGGTAAAACAGGATGAAGAAACGTATGTTGGTATTTTTGGTGGCGCTCTTGGCCTTGGCCTTGAGTGCCGGGAGCGCGTTGGGAGCGTTGGGGGACTATGCCGGTGACATCTCCCTTACATTCAAGGTGGGTACGGATCCCGTTGCGGCGGCAAAGATTACGCATGAGATGGAAGGGAGCCTGACGAATCCAACGCTCACAGAAGCAGAAGGTAAAGTATCAATCTCGTGGTCTGCTGCTGCTAGTAGTTCCACAACCCCAGCAACAGCGGTACCAGCGTCTGCGACGAAGGTTGCAACCATCACTGTGCGGGCGGCAGCGGGCAAAACAATTACCATCGCGAAAAGTGATACTACTTCGGAATCTAACAACGATACCGCGGTATACGGAACCCTTGCTAGTGGCAGCGTCACAAAGGCGACGACTGCGACTGCTACAGTTGGTGGGGGTGATGTCGTTCTTGTAATACATGCTGGGACAGGCAATGACAGTGCTACCGAATACTACTCCGTTACAGTAAAAGCTGTAGAGGACACTGATGGAAGCAGCGCCGAAGTTACCGGCACGGTCACGAGCGTGGACGTCAAGCTGACGTTCTCCAACACGACCAGCGGAGATGTGGACGTCTTTGTCAGCAAGGACGAGATCAGCAAGGACGCGCCCAACTTCATCACGCTGAAGACGGATGTGACCTCCTTCGACGTCAAGATGGCCCCGCTGAGCGACACAACCTTCCCGGCCTACCCGCTGAGCATCGACAAGGTCACCTTCTCCCTCGGCACGGCCGTCGTGAGCGGAGAGGCCTCCACGGACATCGTCGTCACAGGGATTGCCCCCGCGGCCACGGAGCAGAGCGCTGACATCACCATCGTCATCAGCCACGACAAGGCCGTCTCCTTCGACATCGTCATGAAGATCGTCGTGCCCGCCAAGAGCGGCAGCGATGAGAGTGATGGGGGTGACGAGGGTGACAAGGACGACACGCCGGTCGCGGTCGAGCCCAAGGAGACCGAGCTGACGGAGGACGAGGTGAGGCAGGCGCTGACCGATGTGGGCATCTCCATCCCCAGCGACGCGGAGGTCGTCACGAGCCTTGAGGATATCAACGCGGCCAGCGTCGACAGGGGCGCCGATGAGACCACAGAGACCGTCGGCGACGCGGCGAAGGAGGAGTTCACCTCTAACGCGCTGAGCTACCTGCCCGAAGACGTGGAGAGCGTGGACGTGAGCACGGTGAAGCCCTTCGTGCTTCCGCGCTACAAGTTCGAGAAGAAGACGGTCGCGGTCTTCGACATCCCGCTGAAGGGCGTGAAGATCGACCAGATCCTGATGTGGATCGCCAAGGTTGTGAACGAGAGCGGCAGCAAGCTGGTTGTCCTGAACGCGGACGACCTGGCGGGTGGCGAGGCGCAGTTCATCAACCCGGACACCAAGGCAGTTGTCACGTCGGCCTGGAAGGCTGACCCGACGGTGACGGTGGCGGCGTGCTTCGACGCGGGCGAGACCTATGACCCGGTCATCCTCGCGGCAACCGAGACGAAGGAGGAACCCACGGACGGCCCGACGAGCAACAACGGCTCCGGCGGGTGCGACCTGGGCCT
>JAFUYV010000108.1 GCA_017476945.1 Fretibacterium sp. | reverse complement strand
GGTGAATATAGATTACGCTGAGGAATATAAGGACTGTTATTGGCGGTATTATATCCAGGGTAACCGTTATGTGTCGAAGGTCGCAAAGCGGTATCGCAGCACGCTGACCTTAAGCCAGGTGATGAACGCGCCCGTTGGGTGAGGCGTTTCGGTTTTGCGGCTTTTGGCGGCATGTCCCCGATTTTAATGGTATAATTACCCGCGGTCATATGGCCGGTCTTTTTAGTTGGAGGGAGCTTGAGGGATATGAAGACGGAATTGCTGGGGCAGGAAAAAAATGTGGTCAAGATCAAGGTGGAGTTTGAGGCGGAGGAGTTTCTCGACGGCCTCAAGAAGGCTCTGAGCGAACTGTCTCAGCAGGCTCGTATACCGGGATTCCGAAAGGGGCATGCCCCGCGTAAGATCCTTGAGATGCGCCTGGGACGGGGGACGATTTACAGCGAGGCGCTTGACAAAATCCTTCCCGAAAATATCCAGAAGATCATTGAGGACTATGAGCTGGAGACGATCGACACGCCGTCGGTCAACGTCGGCGACATCCATGAGGGGGAGCCCGTGTCGTGCGAGCTGACCTTTGAGGTCATGCCGGAGGTGGAGCTGCCTGAACTGGAGAACGTGGAGGTTGAGCAGCTCAGGACGGTCGTTACCGATGAGATGGTGGACAGGCTCATCCGGCGTCTACGGAAGGAGCACTCAAAGACCAACCCTGTGGAGCGTCCTGTTGGAAATGACGACCTCGTGGACATCACACTGGTGGCCTGCGCCGTTGAGGAGGGGGCGAAGCCGTCCCAGCCTCAGAAGTCGAAGATTGACCTCTTCGATGAGACGGTGAGGCAGGAGCTTCGCTCCGCTCTGGCCGGTCACTCCAAGGGGGAGACGGTGGAGGCGGAGTTCGACGTTGAGCCCGATCACCAGGACGTGCAGTTCGCCGGCAAGAGGCTCCACTACACCATGACTATTGAGGGCGTCTCCGAATACGCCCTGCCGGAGCTGAACGACGAGTTCTACAAGAAGGCGCTGGGGGAGAACACGGATGTCCACACGGAGGAGGCCTTCAGGGACAAGATGAGGACCGAGCTCCATGACTCGATGGAGTCCGAGAACCGCGTTGACGCTGAGAGGCGCGCGGTGACGAAGGTTACGCTTCTCTCGAAGGTCGATGTGCCCGATACGCTGGTGGACCGCCAGGTGAAGGTGTTGCGCCAGCGGGACGAGGATGAGGTGCATCAGCGCTACGGCGCGGAGCTCAAGGACGTCTTGGGGCAGGGCAACGAGGACTGGGAGAAGGGTTACCTGGAGCTCCAGAAGATCAGGGCGGCGGGCATGGTGCGCCAGAGCCTGGTCGTAGAGGCCATCGGGAAGAAATATGAGGTGAACGTCGAGAAGGAGGATGTCGAGGCTGAGCTGACGCGGCGCGCGGCCCTTTTTCAGGTCGACAGGTCCCGCCTCCTCAACTACCTGTATAAAAATGAGAACGCCATGTCACGCTTGATTGACGACGTGCGTTACGGCAAGATCACCAGCCTGCTTCTGACAAAGATCAAGGTCAAGGAGGTTGATGAGCTCTCGCCGGAGCAGCCCGCCGCCACCGAGGGGGAGGGGGCTGCTCAGTCGGAGACACCGCAGCCTGTGTCCGATGGCCAGGGCGAAGGGGCGTAAGGCGCATGTCCTACTACATCCCCTACGTCATCGAACAGACAGGCCGGGGCGAACGCAGTTACGACATCTACAGCCGTCTGCTCAAGGATCGGATCATTTTTCTGGGCTCGGAGGTCGAGGATGGCGTGGCGAACTCTATCGTCGCGCAGCTCCTCTTCCTTGAGAGTGAGGATCCGGATAAGGATATTCACCTCTACATCAACAGCCCGGGGGGCAGCGTGACTGCCGGGCTGGCCATCTATGACACGATGCAGTACATCAAGAGCCCTGTCTCAACCATTTGCGTCGGCCTCGCCGCCAGCATGGCTGCCGTACTCCTGGCCGGTGGGGCCAAGGGGAAACGCCTCGCGCTCCCCAACGCCGAGATCATGATCCATCAGCCCTTGGGCGGCGCGCGGGGACAGGCCAGCGACATCGAAATTCAGGCGCGCAACATCCTGAAGACGAAGGAGCGCATGAATCGTATCCTGGCCCATCATACGGGGCAGGACCTTGAGAAGGTGGCCCAGGACACGGACCGGGACAACTACATGACCGCTGAGGAGGCCCTGAGTTACGGCCTGATTGACCGCGTCATCGAGTCCCGCTGATCGCGATAACGGCATGGATAAAAGGGGATAGGCTTTGCCGTCCCCTTATCTTTATCAGGACTTCAGGAGGGGGACACCCCTCGGTGGGCCTCTCCTGACGAGAGTTGGAAGGAACTTCATCGTGAAGAATAACAGGAACGACACGAACGTGAACGACATCAGCGCGCACGACATCCACTGCTCCTTCTGCGGAAAAAACCAGAGGGAGGTTTATCGCCTCATCGCCGGGGACGGCGCCTGGATATGCAATGAATGTATCGAGGTGTGCAACATGATCCTGGCGGACGAGAAGAACGCCCGGCCCCTTTTCCCGGCGTTCCAGCCGCCGCAGCAGGCCCAGGGGCAGCCGGCCGCCGCGCCCGGAAAACGAAAGACCTTCGCGGAGCTGGAGCCGGTCAAGCCGCGTGCGCTCAACGAATTTTTGGACCAATACGTCATCGGCCAGGCCCGCGCGAAACGGGTCGTCTCCGTGGCGGTCTATAACCACTATCAGCGGATTAAAAACAACCTTGAGCTGAAGAACTCGGACATAGAGCTGCAAAAGAGCAACGTCCTGCTCCTGGGGCCCACGGGATCGGGCAAGACGCTCATCGCTCAGACGCTGGCGCGGAAGCTCAACGTCCCCTTCGCCATCGCCGATGCGACGACCCTCACCGAGGCGGGCTATGTGGGGGAGGATGTTGAGAATATCCTGCTCCGTCTCCTCCAGGCGGCGGACTTCGATCTGCCCTCGGCGGAGCGGGGCATTATCTACCTGGACGAGATCGACAAGATTGCCCGCAAGTCGGAGTCCGTCTCCATCACCCGTGACGTGTCCGGCGAGGGGGTCCAACAGGCGCTGCTCAAGATTTTGGAGGGGACCATTGCCAACATCCCCCCGAAGGGAGGGCGCAAGCACCCCCATCAGGACTTCATCCAGATGAACACGGAGAACATCCTCTTCATCTGCGGCGGGGCGTTCGATGGCCTGGAGCCCATTGTGGCCCGCCGAGTGTCCCAGGGGACGCTGGGCTTTGGCGGGGAGCTGGCCCGGAGCGCACAGGACCGCTACGGCATCATGGACCAGGTGCAGCCGGAGGACCTCGTGACCTTCGGACTCATCCCTGAGCTTGTGGGGCGTATCCCTGTCCTGGTCGCTCTTGAGGAGTTGGACAAGGACGCCTTCGTCCGCATCCTTCAGGAGCCGCGCAACGCTTTGACCAAGCAGTACAAGAAAATATTGGAGATGGAGGGCGTGGCCCTTGACTTCACGCCGGAGGCGCTTGAGCGTATCGCGGAGCTGGCCGTTCAGAAGAAAACCGGCGCGCGCGGCCTGCGTGCCATCATGGAGGGGCTGATGCTGGATGTTCTCTACGAGCTGCCCTCGATGCAGGAGAAGACAAAGCGGCTTGTTATCACCCCCGATTTCGTTGACAGCAAGATCTCCCTTGATGCCCTTCTGACGGAAAATCGGGAGGTCGCCTGAAGTGCCCGCTGAAAAAGAGCCCATAGCTTCCGCGCAAATCATCGTCGCGTCCGAGGAAGAGAAGCCCGAGCCCGTAGGGGAACGTAACTGTACAGTGGTCCCCGTGAGGGACGCCGTCCTCTTCCCAGGGGTGATCATGCCCCTCTTCATTGGACGCCCTCGCTCGCTTAAAGCAGTGGAGACGGCTCTCCTTCAGGACAAGAAGGTTTTTGTTGTCGCTCAGGCCAACAGCGAAGTTGAGGACCCGGGGCCAGAGGACCTGCATCAGGTTGGCGTGCTCTGCAATCTGCTCC
>JAFUYV010000107.1 GCA_017476945.1 Fretibacterium sp. | reverse complement strand
ATCGTGTCGCCGCGCACGCGGAACTTCCCCGACTCCAGCACCGTGTCGTTGCGCTCGTAGTAATTTTCCAGCAGGCGCTCCATGAACGCGCGGTGCTCGATCCTCTCCCCCTCCCGGACGGGGAAGATGGCGTTCTCGTAGTTGTCCCGCTTGCCCAGCCCGTAGATGCAGGAGACGCTCGCCACCACCAGCACGTCGCGCCGCTCGATGAGGGCCTTCGTCGCGGCCAGCCTCAGCCGTTCGATGCGGTCGTTGATGGAGGCGTCCTTCTCGATGTAGGTGTCGCTGGACGGAATGTAGGCCTCGGGCTGGTAGTAGTCGTAGTAGCTGACGAAGTAGTGCACGGCGTTCTCCGGAAAGAAGGATTTGAACTCGCTGTAGAGCTGCGCGGCGAGGGTCTTGTTGTGGGCCAGCACCAGCGTGGGGCGATTCGCCGCCGCGATGACGTTGGCCATGGTGAAGGTCTTGCCGCTGCCCGTGACGCCCATAAGAGTTTGAAAGCGGCCGCCGTCCCTCAGCCCGCGCACCAGGGCATCAATAGCCTCCGGCTGGTCGCCGGCCGCGGGCCACTCCGAGTGGAGGACAAAATTTTTCTGTATCACGCCGGCGGCGCCTCCCATCTCCAAATCTGAGAGGACGCGCAGCCCTCCCCCTGAAAATTTACCCCATGCTCAGGAGAGCGTCAAGCCGCCCTCGCGGCCCGCGCGCCCCACCGCCGCTTCGTCAGGCCGTGGCAGGGCGGCAGGAGGGGAGATAGGCCGCGCAGGGGACGGCGCGGGCGGAGACGCCCAGCGCGGATGAGCTTGAGGAGCTGACCGACGGCAAAAAGGCCAAGACCGTCATCGGCGTGTCGGTTGCGCCCGGCCTGTCGGTATCGGACGCGCAGGACGCCCCTGAGGAGGCCGGGGTCGACCTGCCCGCCGGCGCGGAGTCCCTGACGCCGTTCGACATGGAGTCCGTGGGGAACAACCGCTTGAACGCGGAGAAAAATTTTTGCCTTCCGCGGTGTGAAAGGCTATAATCAAGGGGCGCGGAGGCTGCTGGAATGGGAGACGTCCGCTAATTTTTATTTCGATGAGGTGTTTGTGATGCCGTATGATTTTTCCTCCTGCGAGGACAGGCAGGCTATTGAGACGAAGTGGCAGGAAAGATGGGACACGGCCGGGTGCTTCAAGACCAGCACGGACCCATCGAAGGAAAAGTTCTTCTGCCTTGAGATGTTTCCCTACCCCAGCGGCGCACTGCACATGGGGCACGTCCGCAACTACTCGATGGGCGACATGCTGGCGCGCTTCCTCCGCAAAAAGGGGAAGAACGTGCTGTACACGATGGGCTTTGACTCCTTCGGGATGCCCGCGGAGAACGCGGCGATAAAATACAAGACCAAGCCCCACGACTGGACGCTCTCCAACATCGCCTACATGACGAACCAGCTTAAGCGTATGGGCTACAGCTACGACTGGACACGCGAGGCCATCACCTGCCTGCCGGAGTACTATCGCTGGAACCAGTGGATCTTCCTTCAGATGTATAAGAAGGGCCTCGTCTACCGCAAGGAGGCCCCGGTGAACTGGTGTCCCACCTGCGGCACGGTCCTGGCCAACGAGCAGGTGCAGGAGGGGAGCTGCTGGCGGTGTCACACGCCCGTCGTCAAGAAGAACCTCAACCAGTGGTTCATCCGCATCACGGACTACGCCCAGGAGCTCCTGGACGACATCGACAAGGCCCTGGACCCCGGCTGGCCGCGGCGCGTCCGCATTATGCAGACGAACTGGATCGGCCGCTCGGAGGGCGCGCGCCTGTCGTTCAAGGTGCCGGAGCTGGACTACACCCTCGAGGCGTTCACCACGCGCTTCGACACGGTGTACGGCATCACGTTCATCGCCCTGGCCCCGGAGCACGAGCTGGTGAAGAAGATGATGGAGCGCATGCCCCAGGACGAGGCGGACAAGCTGCGGGAATTCGTGGCGAAGACGACAGCTCAGAGCTCCATCGAGCGGTCCGACGCCGGGGCTGAGAAGCTGGGCTTCAAGACGCCCTTCTGCGGCACGCACCCCGTCACGGGCAAGCCCATCCCCATCTGGGTGGCAAACTACATCCTCATCGACTACGGGACCGGCGCCATCATGGGTGTGCCCTGCGGCGACCAGCGCGACTTCGAGTTCTGCCGCAAGTACGGCATCCCCATCATCCCCGTGATCAAGCCCAAAGACGGGGAAGATTTGGACGGCGCGACAATGACTCACGCCTTTGAGGAGTACGGCATCGTGTGCAACTCCGGGCGGTTCGACGGGCTCCCCACAGAGGAGGCCATCCCCGCGATGATTGACTGGGGGGAGAAGGAGGGCTACTGCAAGCGCGAGGTGAACTTCCGCCTGCGGGACTGGCTCATCTCCCGCCAGAGGTACTGGGGCACGCCTATCCCCTTCGTCCACTGCCCGCACTGCGGCGTCGTGCCCGTGCCGGAGGACCAGCTTCCCGTTCTTCTGCCGGAGGACGTGGAGGTGAAGGAGGTGGGGCACTCGCCCCTGCTGGACCTTCCCGACTGGCTGGCCACCACCTGCCCCAAGTGCGGCGGCCTGGCCCGGCGCGAGGCGGACACGATGGACACGTTCTTCTGCTCGTCGTGGTACTTCGACCGCTACTGCTCGCCCGGCGACACCCAGCACCCCTTCGAGAAGAGGGACGTGGATTACTGGATGCCGGTGGATCAGTACATCGGCGGCATTGAGCACGCCTGCCTGCACCTCATCTACGCGCGGTTCTTCGCCAAGTTCCTGACGGACATCGGCATAGCCTCGGCCCGCGAGCCGTTCACCAACCTGCTGACCCAGGGCATGGTCATTAAGGACGGCGCGAAGATGTCCAAGTCCCTGGGCAACGTCGTGGACCCGACGGAGATCGTGAACAAGTACGGCGCGGACACCGTGAGGCTGTTCATCCTGTTCGCCGCCCCGCCTCAGAACGACCTGGACTGGTCGGAGCGCGGCGTGGAGGGCTCCAGCCGCTTCCTTGGCCGCGTGTGGCGCTGCGTGGCGGACAACCTGGAGACGCTCAGGGCCCATGGCGGCCATGTTATCCCGATGGAGGGGCTCAGGGACCCCGCCCTTCGCGACTTCAAGCGCAAGATCCACACCACCATCCGCGACGTGACCCGTGACATCGAGGAGGAAAAGCAGTTCAACACCGCCATCGCCCGCCTGATGGAGCTGACGAATGCCATCTACGCCCTGGGGGCGGAGGGAGCTGAGGCGGACGACCTCCGCCGCGAGGCGGTGGACGTGCTGCTGAACTGTCTGTCGCCCTTCTGCCCGCACGTCACCGAGGAGCTGTGGGAGATGTTGGGGCACGACAGGATGCTCTGCCTGGAGCCGTGGCCCCAGGCGGACGAGAAGGCCCTCGTTCAGGACTCCGTGACCATCGTCGTGCAGGTCAACGGCAAGGTGCGGGCCAAGCTGGAGCGCCCCGCCGGGCTCAGCAGGGAGGATTTGGAGCGCGGCGTGCTGTCCGACCCCGCGGTGACGGAAAAGCTGGCCGGGAAGGAGACCATCAAGGTCATTACCGTCCCCAACAAGCTGGTCAACATCGTGGTGAAGGGGTAGCTGGGGGCCGCACATCAAAAATGCCGCGCCTGATCGTCATTGAGGGGCACGAGGGACAGCGCCGTCAGCTTGAGGAACAGCTCGTCGCGCTGGAGGCGGAAGGCTGGCCCCTCGCGGGGAAGTTCGAGGCCTCTGTCCTGGACGGGGGCTGGCGTGCCCTGTTCGAGCGTGCGGGGGCGCGTGGGCTCTTCGCCGAGCGCCAAACGCTTGTGGCCGAGGGCTGTGAGGCCCTCGGCCCCTTCCCCGACGCGCTGGGGGACCTCCTTGAGGCGGATGGCGCGGAAGCCGTACTCCTCGCCACGTTCGCCGGGGACACGAAAAAGGTTTTCTCCAAGGGCGTGATGGCCCTCCGAAGGATCGCTTTCCTGCGCGCCGGCCCCACGGTTCCCCCGTGGAAGCGGCGGGATTGGCTCCTGAGCCTGGCGCGGGAGCGGGGGGCGAAACTGGCCCCGGACGCCGCGGCGCTGCTGGGCGAGTCCATCGAGTCCCAGGAGGAACTGCGCGGCGAGCTCGCCAAGCTGCACCTCTACGCCGGGGACCGGGAGATCACGGTGAAAGACGTCCGGGCGCTCTCCTTCGACGAGGGCGGGCGGGCGCTGCTTACCTTTCTGGACGGCGTGTGCCAGGCCAAGCCCCGTGACGTGGCGCACGCCCTGAAGTACCTCCGTCAAGCGCCTCTGCTGCCCATTCTCACGTCCTTGTGCAACCGGCTCCGCCCGGCGCTCCTCATGGCGGCCTTCCCCAGGTCACAGGACGCGGCGCTGAAGGCCATCGGGATGGGAAGCGGAAAGGACTACGCCCTGCGCATGGCCCGCGGGGCCCTGTCCGCCTTTGGGCCAGAGGGCCTCCGGCGCTTTATGCTGGAGGCCCTCCGCCTCTCCTTCCTGGAGAAGACCTCGCGCTCCGAGGGCTGGCCGGGCTTCGAGCTGGCCCTTTGGGACATGATGAGCGGGCGCAGGGACTGAGCCGCCCGCGTCCGGTCACCTCAGGTCCGGCGTGGGGATAACGTCCATGTCGTCGAACTCCTGATTCTCGCCGCCCATAGCCCAGATGAACGTGTAGCTGGCGGTTCCGGCTCCCGCGTGAATGGACCACGAGGGCGAGATGACCGCCTCCTCGTTCCGCATAACGATGTGGCGGGTCTCCTGGCCCTGCCCCATCATGTGGAACACCACCTGGTCCTCCGGCACCTCGAAGTACATGTAGACCTCCATGCGGCGCTCGTGGGTGTGGGCGGGCATGGTGTTCCATACGCTGCCGGGCTCCAGCACGGTCATGCCCATCGAGAGCTGGCAGGTGGGGAGCACCGCCGGGTGAATGAACTGGTTGATGACGCGCTTGTTGGACTTCTCAGCCTCGCCGCAGGGACGCTTGGCCGCGTCCGCCAGCTTGAGGAGCCGCGTCTCAAAGCTGCGGTGCGCGGGGGCGGAGACCATGTAGAACTTCGCGGGCTTTGCGGGATCGTCGCTGGCGAACAGCACCTCCTTTGCCCCGCGGGTAATGTACAGGCAGTCCTTGTATCCCAGGGCGTAGCGGGTCCCGTCCACAGTGATAGAGCCGGCCCCGCCGATGTTGAAGATGCCGATCTCGCGGCGCTCCAGGAAAGTGTGTGTGCCAAAGTTGGCCCATACGTCGATGCCCTGGTCGATGGGGACGGGCTCCTTCACCGGCATACAGCCCAGCGTCACCATGCGGTCCACGTGGCTGTAGACGGCCGTCACCTCGCCGGGACGGTACAGGTTGGAGATCAGGAACTCCCGGCGCAGCTCATCGGTGGTGTAGCGCTTCATGTCCTGCGGGTTGCAGGAATAACGAATGTCCATTTTAAAATAACCTCCGTATCTCCGCGAACAGGTCGCGGGCCAGATAGATTAAAATCAGGGCACAGCTCACCGGCATGCTCGCGTAGGGCACACGGTCACTGACCTTCAGGATGGGGCTGAGGCTGAACGTGACGGCACCGCGCGTCAGGTCCAGCGAGTATTTGAGGAACGTCGCGAAAAACACCACGCCCAGCAGGGTGATGAGGATGTCCAGCAGGGCCCCCGTCCGGGTCCCCTCCAATTTGAGCGGAAGCAGGTCCACGCAGAAGTGCCCGCGCTCGCGCGCGATGAGAGCCGCCCCCAGAAAGATCATCCACGCCATCAGCCACGCGACCACCTCATCCGTCCAGGATAGGTTCAGGTTCAGCGGCGTGAAGCGGATGATGACCCGCACGAACAGGATAACCGCGATGCCAACACAGCAGGACGTGGCGGCCGCCTTGAGGATGAGCGCGACAGCACGGTCCAGCTTCTTCAGAAAGGTCATGTCCTATCCCCCCTAGACGAACGACGGCAGCCAGCAGGACAGCGGCGGGCAGAACGCGCACAGCAAAAGCACCAGCAGGATTCCCAGCACGTAGGGCAGGACCTCCTTCGAGAGGTCGATGAGCTTCACGCCCGTGACGCTTGAGACCGCGTAGAGGCTCATGCCCACCGGTGGCGTCAGCAGCCCGATCATCGAAGCCAGGATCATGATGACGCCGAACTGCACATAGGACATCCCGATCTGCTTGATGATGGGCAGGAAGATGGGCGTCACGATCAGAATAACCGCCGTGCCCTCCAGGAACATCCCAAGGATAATCAGGATGAAGATGATGATGAGGATCAGGGCCGCAGGGTTGGCGGTGATGCCGGTGAGTCCCACGATAATCTGATTCGGGATGCGGCGGTGGATCATGAAGTAGGCCAGGAAGTTGGCGATGGCGATGATGAACAGCGTCTTGCAGCTCGTGATGAGGCTTTCGTAGATGACCTCAAGGAGCCGCCGGAAACTCACCTGGCGGTAGACCACGCAGCTCAGGAAGATGGCATAGGCCGTCGCGACGATCGCGGCCTCCGTGGGGGTGAACAGCCCGCTCCAGATGCCCCCGATGATGATCACGACGGTCATCAGGCTGGGCACGGCGTCCACAAAATATTTAAGCCGGAGCCGCCACGGCATCCGCTCGCCCACGGGGAAGCCCTTGCGCACGGAGATGACGTAGACGCAGGCGGCCATCGCCAGCGCCATCAATGCTCCGGGGATGAAGCCCGCCGCAAACAGCTTCGCGACGGAGACGCCGGAACAGGTCGAGTACACCACAAAGGGGATGGAGGGGGGAATGACCGGGCCGATGGTGGAGGACGCCGCCGTGATGCCTGCGCTGAAGCGGTGGTCGAAGCCCGCGTCATCCATGGCCTTCATCTCGATCATGCCCAGCCCCGCCGCGTCCGCCACGGCCGCGCCGGACATGCCGGAGAACAGCACGCTGGAGAAGATGTTGACCTGGCCAAGGCCTCCCGGCCAGTGTCCCACCATCGCTTTGGCGAAGTTAAAGATGCGATCGGTGATGCCGCCGTTGTTCATGAGGTTACCCGCCAGGATGAAGAAGGGGATCGCCAGCATGGTGAAGCCCGTCGTGCCGTTGTAGATGCGCTGGGCCATGACCGCCAGGATCTTGCCGTTGCCCAGCGCCGCAAAGACCCCCGCGCTGGTGATGCCCATCGCCACGCACACGGGAACTCCAATCAGCATGAGCCCCACCAGGAGGACGCACACGATTAAAGCAATCATATTAAAATACTCCTGAAAGAATTGAAAGAATAAGCGCCCCGCCGCCCTGTTTCCTGCGGGTAGGAGCAGGGGACGGAGCGCTTGTCCGGGGCCTTACTTCGCGCAGGCCTCGACCATCGCCAGGAACTTCGCCATATCCTCCGCGCTGCCCTCGTACTTCGCCACAGCGTCCCACGCGGGCTTCATGGCCTCCTTGAACTCCGCCATATCGACCTCGGTGACGGTGACGCCCTTCTCCTTCAGCTTCGCGACGTAGTCCGCCTCGCTGTTCTGGACCTCGGCACGCATCTGGTCGCGGGCGGCCTTGTGCGCTTCGGTGATGACAAGGCGCTCCGCGTCGGACAGACCTTTCCAAAAGTCGTTGTTGACCGTCAGGTTCACGGACTCCCACGTGTGGTGCGTCAGGCTCAGGAACTTCTGGCTGGCCTCCCACATGGCGTTGTTGTAGATGGTGGAGATGGGGTTCTCCTGGCCGTCCACCGTGCCCTGCTTCAGCGCCGTGATGAGCTCGGAGAACGCCACCTGCTGGACGTTCGCCCCCAGCGCCTCAAAGCACGCAACCTTCTGAATCTCGGAGGGCGTGCGGATGGTGAGTCCTTTCACGTCGGAGGGATGGGCCACCGCCCGCTTGGAGTTCGTCAGATTGCGGAAGCCGTAGTCCCAGCCGCCGATGTTGTGCAGCCCGCGCGCCTCAAGGACGCCGTCGCTCACCCACTCGGCAAAGGGCCCGTCGATGACGGCATAGGCCTGGGCGTAGCTCTGATACACATAGGGCGCCGTCACCAGCGCGTAGCGGATATCATACTTGTCCAGGGAACCCTGGGACACCAGACACGCCTGGATGGCGCCCATGGCGGTTTGCTCCGCCATCTCCTTCGCGTCGCCCAGCTCACTGTTGCCGTGGATTTCAACGGTGATCTTCCCGCCGGAGAGCTCCTCGACCTTGGCCTTGAACGTCTCCGCCGCTGATGTGACGGGCTCGTTCGCCGCGCCGAAGTGCGCCAGAATAATCGTGACATCCGCGGCCGCGCAGGCCCCGCACACCGCCAGCACCATCGCCAGGGACAGCGCCAACAACCTCCTCATGACACATTCCTCCCTCAAAAAATTTTGAGATGTTTTGGTCCCGGAGCGGTATCGTCCGGTTCCTGTGCTATTATAATCTAAAACCTCAAAAGGAGGGTGTTGAAACATGAGTTTGTTCGACATCACGGGGAAGGTCGCCATCGTCACGGGGGCGCGCACGGGCCTTGGGTTCGGCATCGCGGAGGGACTGGCCGAAGCGGGGTGCGACATCGTCGGGGCCGGGCACGCCAGGATGCCGGAGCTGGAGCGCTCCGTCGCCGCGCTGGGGCGCCGGTTCCTGTACTTCGACATCGACCTGACCTCACAGGAGCAGATCTCCGCCCTGGTGGAGGCGGCCGTGCGGGAGTTCGGACGGCTGGACATCCTCGTGAACAACGCGGGCATCATCCGCCGCGAGGATATGCTGAAGTTCACCGAGAAGGACTGGGACGACGTGATCAACGTCAACCTGAAGTCGCTGTTCTTCCTGTCGCAGGCCGCGGCGCGGGAGATGGAGAAGCGCGGCGGCGGGAAGATCATCAACGTCGCCTCCATGCTCTCGTTCCAGGGGGGCATTCGTGTCCCGTCCTACACCGCCAGCAAGAGCGGTGTTGCGGGACTGACGAAGCTCATGGCCAACGAGCTGGCGAAGTTCAACATCCAGGTCAACGCCATCGCCCCCGGCTATATGGCGACGAACAACACCGAGGCGCTTCAGAAGGACCCCGTGCGCAGCGCGGAGATCCTGGGCCGCATCCCGGCGAACCGCTGGGGCACGCCGGACGACCTGAAGGGCGCGGCGGTGTTCCTCGCGTCCCGCGCCTCGGACTACGTGACCGGGCACATCCTGGCCGTCGATGGCGGCTGGCTGGCGCGCTAGTTTGAGGATTTGCGGGGCTATGAAGGCGCGCTGAGCCGCCCAGAAAAGCGCAGCGGCGGGAAACTTGCCCCTGGCGGGAAGTCTCGCCGCTGTTTTTAAGTCGGGCGCTTTTGCTTTTGCGGGGCTGAGAGAGTGTCTGTGTCATAAGCAGGGCGCGGCCGGCGCTGTGAACCTCACTGCTTCTCAGCAGAGGGAACAAGGCTTTGGACGGACATCTGTCCCCGCCATCACGTATGATGATTTGTCATACCGTGATACAGACGGGTGAACGGCGGCTGGCGCCGTTCAAAGTATCCCGAACTTCACACGTCGCCAGGCGAAAATCATCCCGGATGGGCTGTATCGCCTGGGGCAGGAATTGGTGGACGCGCCCCATCCCGTCAAGGATGTCCCCCACAACCGGCGTGTAAAGCTGCGTCCGTATCAGCTCGAACATCTCGTCCTCATTTTTTCAAAGGCTCACGCTCTCTTCCCCTCGTCCGCCGCCGCAGCGTTCCGGCGTGGCGGCAAGCTGTTTCCCATTATAATACTCCTGGCCTCGGACGGCGTTTGTCGGTATAATGTCCGTCATAACTCAGGGAAGGCAGGCATAAACATGATTATCGGGGTTGAGATCGGGGGGACGAAGCTCCAGGCCGCGGTGGGGCGCGCGGACGGAAGCCTCATTCAGAGCATCCGGGGCAGGGTTGACGTGTCGCGGGGGAGCGCCGGCATTCTGGAATGGCTCAGGGAAAACGTGACCGGATTGCGGGCCGCGCGGAGGGGGGAGACGCTCGATGCCATCGGCGTTGGCTTCGGCGGGCCGGTCGATTCCGCAAGGGGCACGGTCATCCATTCAGGACACGTCAGCGGCTGGGACGGGATGGAGCTGAAGCGCTGGTTTGAGGAGGGCTTCGGGGTCCCCTCCTTCATCTTCAACGACTCCAGCGCCGCCGGGTGGGGGGAATACGTCCTTGGCAGCGGGCGCGGGACGTCGGAGTTCTTCTACACCAACATCGGGAGCGGTATCGGCGGCTCGCTGGTCGTCCACGGCCAGCTCTGTGACGGGCAGGGGTATGGCGCGGCGGAGATTGGCCACACGAGCATCCCGGACTGGACCGCGCAGGCTCCGGGCGCGGGCGCAAAGCTGGAGGACCTCTGTTCGGGCTGGGCCATCGACAGGCGGCTGAGGGGTGAGGGCTACGTCCCGGAGGGGAGCCTGCTGATGGAGCTCTGCGGCGGCAACCGCCCAGCGCTGGACGCCAGGCTCCTCGGGACGGCGGCGCATCAAAACGACCCCTTCGCCCTTGAGGAGCTGGACCGCGTGGCGAGGGGGATGGGGATGGCACTCGCGAACGTCCTCTGCCTGCTCCAGCCCCAGCGCATCGCTGTGGGCGGTGGCGTCTCCCTGATCGGGGCCCCGCTGATCGACCGGATCAGGGAGGAGACGCGGAGGCGGGAGTTCATCAGCAACAGGGGGCACTGGGAACTCGTGCAGTGCGCGCTCGGCGAGGCTGTCGTGCTTCAGGGGGCGATCCTGCTGGCGGCGGAGGCTATAAGGGGCTCAGTCCGCGCTTAGGCGCTCCGGGATGACGTCCCCCCGCAGGAGGTCGTCAGGCGTCTGACGCGCGGCGATGAGTTCGGCCCGTCCCTCCCCTGCCAGGACCACCGCAGGCCGCCCCAGCAGGTTGTAGTTGCTGGCCATGGAGAAGGTGTAGGCCCCTGAGTTGTAGAGGGCCAGCAGGCTGCCGCGGCCCACGCGGGGCAGACGAGCGTCATCGATGAGCACGTCGCCGGATTCGCAGCACTTCCCCACGATGGAGACCCGCCCCCCGCCCCAGTCGTCCGCCGGAGCGTTCGCCCGCTCCACGTCCACCGCGTCATACAGGGCATCGTAAAGCGGGTGGCGCGGGTTGTCCGCCATGCCGCCGTCCACCGCCACATAGGTTATCCCCTCCAGTTCCTTGACGGTCTCGACGCGGTAGAGCGTGATGCCCGCCTCGGAGATGACCCACCGGCCGGGCTCGATGGCGGGCCGCGGGCAGGGCAGGCCATGGGACGCGCAGCCCTGCTTCAGGGCCTCCATCACCGCGTCCGTGAAGAGCGCCAGGGGGACGTGGGGCTGCGACGGGTTGAGCCGCGCGCCGAGGCCGCCGCCGAAGTTCAGCTCCTGCATCTCAAAGCCCAGCGTGTCCCGAAGGCGCGCCGCCGCCTCCAGGACACGGGCGGCGGCGCGGACGTGGGTGTCCGGGTCAAAGAGCTGCGAGCCGACGTGGAAGTGGAGCCCCAGGAGTTGGAGGCCCTTCCGTTCCATCGTCGTGCGGACCGCGCGTGACAGCAGGGGGCCGTCGATGGGCAGGCCGAACTTGCTGCCCGTCTGGCCCGTCGCGATGAAGGCGTGGGTGTGGGCATCGACCCCCGGCGCGACGCGCAGCAGAACCGGGGCGCGCTTCCCCTTCGCCTCCGCCATGTCCGCCAGGACATCAAGCTCCATCAGGCTGTCCACAATGACGCGGCCCACCCCGGCATCCAGCGCGGCGGCAAGCTCCTCCGCGCTCTTGGCGTTGCCGTTCATCTCGATTCGTTCGGGCGGGAACCCCGCGCTCAGCGCCATGTGCAGCTCCCCCAGGGAGACGACATCCAGGCCCAGTCCCTCCTGTTCGACAATCCGGGCCATCGCCCGCGTCAGGAAGGCCTTGGCGGCGTAACTGGCCCGCGCCCCCGGCCAGCGCTCCAGGAAATCTCGCCGGATCTCCGCGCACCGCGCGCGCACGACGGTCTCGTCTATGACGTACAGGGGCGTGCCGAAACGCCCGGCCAGATCCACACAGTCCACGCCACCCCAAGTCAGATGAGACATGGCTGAAACCCCCTCCGAAAAAATGTCCTCATATCATAACATAAGCCTGGAGCCAGACGAACGCGGGGACGGCCTCGCGACGCGTTTGAGGCAGGGGGTCACCCTTTTAAAATTGTTCCCGGACGGGATATAAACCACGGCGGACATATCGATGACGAGCCTTTTCACGCTGTCTATGTTCCGCCGCAGCTCCGCGTCCAAAAAGGGCGCGGGGCTCCTCGTGGCCGGTCATTCGGTCTCCAACGCAGTTGTAGGTCGAGTAATAGCGGATCTCCAGCATCGCGTCGGGGATCGCCTCGGAGAGCGCCACAAAGCCGGAGCTGTCCTTGGCCGCCCCCCCACGCAGCGCCGCAGCACAGAAAAGCGAACAGAAAGCCCGGAGCCGATTTCCTGCTTTTCGTACTGACATTCCATCTTTCTGAATTATTTTCCCTTGCTCAACGCCGCGTCGTCAAGGACGAGGCTGGCCGTGCCGTCCTCGCTGCCCTTCATCACCGCGTGGACGCCGAGGGGCAGGAAGACGTTATATCGGCCATGCCCGGACGGGACGCCGCGTATAACCGGCTTATGCGACAGGCGCGCGTAATGGGTCAGCACCTGCGAGAGCGTGAAATCCTCAACAGGGTTGATCTCGTCGGACTCGCAGCCCACGAAATCCCCCAGCAGGATTCCATTCACGCGGCTCAATAGTCCGCTCTGCCACAGCTGATTGAGCATCCGGTCGATCCGATAGGGTCTCTCGCCGACCTCCTCCAGGAGGAGCAGCGCCCCCTTGCCGTTCAGCTCATAAGGCGTCCCCACAAGGGAGGTCAAGACCGTGAGGTTCCCGCCCACGATGACTCCCTCGGCCTCTCCCGGCATAACCGTCTCCAGCGCGCGTCCCTCCGGCATGGGAATCTCGCCCAGGGGCTCCGTCCGACGCAGCCCGTCAAAAAATTGCGCCCGCGTGTACTCGGAATTAAAATTGGGCCGGACAAAGGAGACGAGCATGGGGCCGTGGATGGTCGAGATCCCGGCCCGTTCGCCCAGCGCGATATGGAGCGCCGTGATGTCGCTGAAACCGATAAAGGGCTTAGGGTGACGGGCGATCATCTTGTAGTCCAGTCTGTCCAGTATCCGCGCCGAACCATAACCGCCCCTCACACAGAGGATGGCTTTTACATCGTCGTCCTTAAAAAATGCATTGATGTCCGCCGCCCGTTTTCTATCCGTTCCGGCGAAGTGCTCGTACATCGCCGTGGCGGAGGGGGCCAGTTTCACGCGGTAGCCCTGCGCCTTCAACAGTTCCAGGGAGCCCTCAAAATCCTTATCGCTGGTATAGGAGCCCGGCGCCAGGAT
>JAFUYV010000106.1 GCA_017476945.1 Fretibacterium sp. | reverse complement strand
TGTCATGGTGTTCCTGCTCATCGTCTTCGTCCCGCTGCTCATGCCGGGGTTTTGAGCTGGAGCCGTTGACCGCAGGCGAAGCGGCGGGGGGGATGCCTTCTCTCCGCCGTCGCTTTGCGTGGGCGTGATATACTTGAGCTGAGGTCCTGCGGCAAATTGACCTGAGCCCCCATCGCTGAACGGGAGGTAACTATGAACCTTGATTTGTTGGTCATCACGTCAAATCTCGCCAGCCTGTTCTGTCTGATCGCGGTTGGCTTCGCCGCCGTCCGGTCTGGGCTTTTTTCGCCGGAGGCCTCGGCGCCGTTCTCCGCGCTGCTGTTGAGGATCACGCTGCCCTGCACGATCTTCATCTCGCTGGTCCAGAGGGAGTACGACCCCGCTTTTATCCGCGACAGCCTCGTCATCATCGCCCTGGGGCTCGTCGCCTTTCCCGCGATGCTCTACGCCTCCAGGCTGATCGCCCCCGCCCTGGGGGTCCCAGGGGGGCGCCGGGGGATATGGGCCTTCTGCTGCGCCTTCTCAAACGCGGGGTTCATGGGGTTCCCCATCGCGCTGACGCTCTTTGGGCCGGAGGGGCTGGCGTTGGCCGTCATGCTGAACATCACCTTCAACATCTACGTATACACCATCGGGGCGATGGAGATCGCCCGGGACAACGACGCCGGGGCCGCCCCCCTGAACTGGCGGTCGGTGCTCCTGAGCAACATCAACATCGCGCTGGTCCTCAGCCTGGTCTTCTACTTTGGCAGGGTGCCGCTGCCGGACGTGCTTGCCATGCCCCTGCGCTTCCTCTCCGACATCACGACCCCGCTGTCCATGATCATCACGGGGATGGCCCTGGGGAAGAGCCGCGGGCGGGAACTGTTCATGGACCGGGACGCCTACACCAGCGCGGCGATGCGCCTGGCCGTCCTCCCGCTCGTCCTGTACGCGCTGTTCCGGCTGCTCCCGGTGGAGAACCCGCTTGTGGTCGCGGTCGCCGTCGTCATCTTCGCCATGCCCGCCCCCAGCATCACCACGGTCCTGACCGAGATGTACCACGGCAACATGGAGCTTGCGGCCCGCAGCCTGTTCCTCCACAACATCCTGTGCGTCGCGACGATCCCCCTGATCTGTCTTTTGTTCTCATAGGAGAACTTATCTTTGGAAGGAAGTCGGTCCCCATGAAGTTAGCAGAGCGTTACGCAAAGCAGAAAGCGCCCGGCGTGCCCCGCATCCCGCGTCTTAAAAGTCCGCACCTTCATACGGACCCATTTTACAGCGGTGCCAATCAGTCATATATTCTCAAGTCCGTCCAGGAGCTGCGAGCGGGAAAGGGGCAGGCGCATGAGTTGATCGAGGACGACGGTGACTGAAAAAATTTGGTCGGATGACGCCTGGGCTGACTATCTTTACTGGCAGGCACAGGACAAGAAAACCCTGAAGCGGATCAATAACCTTATCAAGGATATCGAGCGCAACGGCTGTCTGGATGGGATTGGGAGCCCAGAGCCCCTCACGGGGAATTTATAGGGCGAGTTCAGCCGGCGTATCAACGAAAAGGACCGACTCGTTTACCACATGGAGGACGGTCGGATTTATATCGCGCATTGTCGCGGTCATTATACAACCAGGTAGCCCGAAAGGCTGTGCCCTGGGTGCGCAGTTCGCAAGAAAGGAAGTTGGTCCCCATGAAGTTAGCAGAGCGTTACAGCAATCAGAAGCCGTCCGGCATGATCCGCATCTTTCAGGCCATCGAGAAAATGACGGCGGAGGGCCATCCTCCGCTGAACCTGAGCATCGGTGAGCCGGACTTCGTCACAGAACCCGACATCGTGGACGCGGCGGCCCGCGCGGCGAAGGAGGGCTTCACCCATTATCCTCCCCTGCCGGGCTTCCTCGACCTGCGCGAGGCCGTCTGCGCCTATTGGGAGCGCCACCACGGGCTGAAGTCCAGTCCTGGGGAGGTTTACATCTCCGTCGGCGGCCTGCACGCGGCCTGGCTGGCCCTCCAGGCGCTGCTCAACCCGGGGGACGAGGTGCTGATTTTCGAGCCCTATTTCACCCCCTACGCCGCTCAGGTCGGCGAAAACGGCGGCGTCCCCGTGACGCTCCGCACGAGCGAGGCGAACGGCTTTGCCCCGACCCTTGAGGAATTGAGGGCGGCCGCCACGCCCCGAACGCGGGGCATCCTGCTGAACTTCCCCGGCAACCCGTCGGGCCGCGTCCTGTCCCGGAAGC
Organism: Fretibacterium sp.; assembly: GCA_017476945.1. Classification (GTDB taxonomy): domain Bacteria; phylum Synergistota; class Synergistia; order Synergistales; family Aminobacteriaceae; genus JAFUYV01. Next base: position 1,659 of record JAFUYV010000106.1, on the reverse strand, counting down.
AGATGGAGGAGATCGCTGCTTTCGCTGAGGAGCGCGATCTCTTCGTGCTGAGCGATGAGGTATACGAGTCGATGGCCTTCAATGGGCGGCACACCTGCTTCGCGGCGCTCCCCGGCATGAAGGAGAGGACGGTCCTCATCGGCGGGGTCTCCAAGAGCCACTGCATGACGGGGTGGCGCTTGGGCTACATCATCGCGCCGGCCAACCTGGTGCAGACGCTCTGTGTGAACTCCTCCTTCCAGACCTACGGCGTGAACACGCTGTCCCAGAAGGGCGCCTGCTACGCCCTCAACACGCAGGATGCGAAGGTCCGGGAGCGCAGCGCCGTCTTCGCCGCGCGCATGAGGGCCGTTGAAGAGCGCCTCAACGCGATGAAGGGAATTGCCTGCCATCCCGCGGAGGGGGCGTTCTACCTCTTCCCAAGCATTAAGGGGACGGGGCTCTCCAGCGAGGAGTTCGCGTGGCGGCTGCTTCAGGAGGCCGGTGTGGCCGTTCTGCCCGGCAGCGCCTTCGGTGCGACGGGGGAGGGCTACATCCGCATCGCCTGCACGCTGTCCCAGGATGACCTCATGAAGGCCATGGACAGGATGGAGCAGTTCACCCGGACGTGCGCCCAGGAGTGAGTCCAGCGGCCGCGAACCAACATAATCCCCGCCGCCCAACGGGACAGCGGGGATTTTCAGGAGATAAAACAGGTGAAACCGAGGAAGACAGGGCGCCGCCCTCACAACGGCGCCTTATCTTTTGTGGCAGATTAAATTAAACTGGCGCTTTCTTTCTAGCGCTTCTTCGCCAGGGGCAGGAGCGCCGCAAGGAGCAGGGCGACACCGCCCAGGCCCAGGTCGCACCCGCCGGAGTCCTTGTCGCTCGTCAGGGTCTTCGCCTCGGTTGCCGCGAGGATGACCGGGTCATAGGTCGTGTTCGCATCGAAGCACGCCGCCACCGTCACCGTCGGGTCAGCCTCCCAGGCCTTATCGACAACTGCCTTGGTGTCCGGTCTGATGAACTGCGCCTCGCCACCCGCCAGGTCGTCCGCGTTCAGGACAACCAAGCTGCTATTCTCGCCGCTGTTCACAACCGTGGCGATCCACATCAGAATCTGATTGAGCTTCACGCCCTTCAGCGGGATGTCAAAGACCGCGACCGTCTTCTTGTCGAACTTGTAGCGCGGAAGCACCACGACGGGCTTCACCGTGCTCACGTCCACGCTGGCCACGCCTTCGGGCAGGTAGCTCACCGGGTCAGAGGTGAACGTGGACTTTGCCGTGTTGCCGACGGTCGCTGTGGTCTCACCGGCACCCCTGTCAACGCTGGCCGCTTCGATATCCTTAGAGCTCGTGAGAATCGTCGCGTCACTGGGGATGGAGATGCCCACATCGCTCAGCGCTTTCTCCACCTCATCCTTTGTCAGCTTGGTCTCCTGGGGCTCGCCATCGAGCGGCGTGTCGCCCTCGTCACCCTTGTTACCCTCGCCGCTGCCGCTGCCCGCGGTGAGCTTCAGCTCGGTGACGTAGTAGTAGTCATCGCTGGCGGTCACGACGAAGCGGTAGACGGTGCTGCTGCCGTTGGTGGCGGGGGCCGTCACGCTCGCCGTGAAGGCGCTGGAAGCCGCGTAGTCGTCGGAGTCCGTGTAGACCTTCACGACGGTGTCGTCAGACG
>JAFUYV010000105.1 GCA_017476945.1 Fretibacterium sp. | reverse complement strand
GCTCGCCGTGAACTTCTCGGATGGCAGGGCCGACTGCCTCGTTCAGGCCGTGAAGAACAGGAGAAAGAGGGCAAGATCATGACGAATACCAACGCGCCTTTGAGCGCCGTATCGTGGGACGAGGGAGAACGCGCGCTCCGGCTTCTGGACCAGAGGGCGCTGCCCGCGGAGGAACGTTTCATCCTCTGCCACACGGTGGAGGAGGCCGCCCAGTCCATTGAGGACATGACCGTCCGGGGGGCCCCGGCCATCGGCATCGCGGCGGCCTACGGCGTCGTGCTGGCCGCGGATGCGGGACGGGAGGCGGTACGTTCCGCGCTGGACCGTCTGGCCCGGACCCGTCCTACGGCCGTCAACCTCTTCGCGGCGCTGGGAAGGATGAGGCGGCGGCTTGATATTGCGGATGGGCCGCTCCTTGTCGCGTTGCTGGAGGAGGCCCGCTCCATCCACCGGGAGGACGTCGAGGGCAACCGGAGGCTCGGCGCCTTCGGGGCGAAGTTATTGCCGGACAAGGCCGTGGTGCTGACGCACTGCAACGCGGGGGCCATTGCCACGGGGGGCCACGGGACGGCCTTGGGGGTCCTGCGCTCGGCGCGGGAGGCGGGCAAGTCCATCAAGGTCTACGCGGACGAGACGCGGCCCCTCTTTCAAGGCGCGAGGCTGACGGCTTGGGAGTTAAATCGGGACGGCTTCGACGTGACGGTCATCGCTGAGGGCATGGCGGGGGCCCTCATGAGGAGGACAAAGATCGACGCCGTTATCGTCGGGGCGGACCGCATCGCCCGCAACGGGGACACGGCCAACAAGATCGGGACCTACGGGCTGTCGGTGCTTGCGGCGGCGCACGGGGCCCCCTTTTATGTCGCCGCGCCGTGGAGCACCTTCGACCTGAGCGCGGCCAGCGGGGTGGACATCCCCATCGAAGAGCGCTCGGAGGAGGAGATGCGCCTTCTCCCGGACGGCAGGCGCGTGCCGGACGACGTGCGCGTGTGGAACCCGGCCTTCGACGTGACGCCGGCGGAAAATATCGCGGCCATCATCACGGAGCGCGGCGTCTTTCGCCTGCCGTACGACTTTGCCTAAAATTTTGGAGGAAGATCATCATGGAGAATTACAAGGTTGCGGATATGGGGCTGGCGGAACACGGCCAGAAGAAGATCGACTGGGCGTGGCAGTATATGCCCTCCCTTCAGTTTCTGTACAAGAAGTATCGAGACGCTCAGCCCTTCAAGGGCGCGACCATCGCGGCATGCCTGCACCTGGAGGCGAAGACGGCCAACCTGCTCATCACGCTCACGAAGCTCGGGGCGACGGTGGCGGCCTGCGGCAGCAACCCTCTGTCCACCCAGGACGACATCTGCGCGGCCCTGGCCCAGAAGGGCGTCCACGTCTACAGCCGCCGGGGGATGACCACTGCGGAGTACTTCGACTACGTCCGCACGGTGCTGGGTTATAAGCCCAACGTCATCGTGGACGACGGCGCGGACCTTGTGGCGACGATCCATCAGGACATGCCGGAGCTGCTGCCGAACATCCTGGGCGGCTCGGAGGAGACCACGTCCGGCGTCAAGCGTCTGCGGGCCATGCACAACGACGGCGTGCTAAAGTTCCCCATGATCGCGGTCAACGACGCGCTGAGCAAGTACCTGTTCGACAACCGCTACGGCACAGGCCAGTCCGTGTGGGATGGCTTCATCCGCACGACGAATATGGTTGTGGCGGGCAAGACGGTGGTCATCGCGGGGTACGGCTGGTGCGGCCGGGGCGCGGCGATGCGGGCGGCGGGGCTCGGGGCCCACGTCATCGTGACGGAGATCGACCCCCATAAGGCGTGCGAAGCCCTGATGGACGGCTTCCGAGTCATGAGCATGGAGCAGGCCGCCCCCCTGGGCGACATCTTCCTGACCCTGACGGGCAACGTCCACGTCATCCGTCGCGAGCACATTCAGCGAATGAAGAACGGCGTCGTCCTGGGCAACGCAGGGCACTTCGACGTAGAGATCAGCAAGCCGGACCTCCAGGCCCTGGCGGACCACACGGAGCAGCTGCGCGACAACATCGACACCTACGTGATGCGAGACGGACGACGGGTGAACCTGCTGGGCGAGGGGCGGCTGACGAACCTGGCCTGCGCGGACGGACACCCGATTGAGATCATGGACCTGAGCTTCTCACTTCAGCTCGAGGCGGCGCTGCACATCTACTCCGGCAAGATGGCCGGCATGGCGCCGGGGCTGTACCCCGTGCCGATGGAGACGGACCGGGCGGTGATGGAGTCGAAGTTGGCGGCGCTGGGCATCGAGATCGACACTCTGACCGACGAGCAGGCCGAGTATATGAAGAGCTGGCAGGAGTGAGGGACATGGCGACACTATTCAAAGATGTTCTCATACTGGACGGCGGACGGGACAGGGCGCTCCGCGGGCATCTGCTGGTCTCGAAGGGGCGTATCGCGTCCATCCTGAGCTCAGACCAGATTCCTCCGGCGGCGGACAAGATCGTGTCGGGCCACGGGCGCATGGCCGTCATCCCCGGCTTCGTTAACGCCCACACCCACGCGGCCATGACGCTGGTGCGCGGCCTGGGTGAGGAGGCTCCGCTGATGGAGTGGCTTCAGGAGCAGGTCTGGCCGGTGGAGGCGAAACTGACGGCGGACCACATCTACTGGGGGACGCTCTCGGCGATGC
>JAFUYV010000104.1 GCA_017476945.1 Fretibacterium sp. | reverse complement strand
GAAGAGGCGAAGAGGCATGACGAGGCCGTCTAGAGTCCTCAGGACGTTCGCCCTGGCGTTCTGCCTTATTGCGCTGGGGGCCCTGTCCCCCATGTCGGGGCCGGAGCCCACGTGGGGGGACGACAACCCGTCGCAGGTGGTCGAGGTGTTCCGCACGGGGAAGTGCAAGAGGTACAGCGACGGATTTTGGGACTATTGGGGGGGCATCATCACGGGGCGCAAGTTTGAATACTGCCCCTGCATCCCCATGGACCTGGGCGAGCTGGGCAACTGGAGCGAGATATTCTCCAACCTGGGCACCATCTTCAAGAGCCTCCCCTCCGGCTTTTGGAAGGGCGAGATCGACCTTGCCATCAAGACGAAGGACCCGCACCTGGAGGGCAGGCAGCAGGACGTGTGGAAGAAGGAGTGGGTTCAGGACGCGGGCGCGCGGGAGCTGGTCATCCAGGCCGAGGCCATGATCAAGAGCATCGAGGTGGCGCGGTCCAGCGCGCTGTTGAACCACTTCAACGGCATCCTGGGCGCACATACATCGCGTGGAATACACTCGACGAATTTCCGGAACAGGTCATGGCCGCAGGACCTTATGAGGTTCCTCCAGCCCATGTATACGGGGATAACGCCCATGAACGGAGAGGAGGATCGCATCAACTCCTACTCCAAGAAGTACATCACCGCCGACCTTCTGGCCCTCAAGAAGGGGGGCGACTCCTACAGCAGCGTGCAGAGCGCTATAGACGCGCTGTACAAAGCGCTGATCGATGACGACGGCGAAAAGGATCCGTTCGGCAACATCGTGGCGCTCTACAATAAGGTCATGCAGCTGATCGAGAGCTTCAAGGCGGTGCTGAACATCAGGGAGTCGGGCTGGAAGGCCATCACCGCGATCCCTACGCTCATCAGCGGCGTGACGGATGTCATGAACTCCCTGACCGACGCGCTGAAGCTGGGCAGCTTCGGCTTCAACAAGAGGATGGTGCTCTACCAGATTCTCGATGCTCTGCTGGACGACGTGGTGAAGAACTGGAAGGTCTGGACGGCCGCAGTGCTGGACAAGAACCCGACCTATCCCCTGGGGCTGATCAAGGACTCCATCATGCCGGTCATGAAGGACATGATGGCGCTGCTGTTCGTCATCCCGCCGGAGAAGGGGCAGACGAAGATGCTCCAGCTTGCCACGGCGATGGCCGACCAGCAGGCCGGTCTGACGGAGGTAACCGAGTATATCCTCTCGTCGTTCCAGGACAGGAAGGGCTTTCTGGATCAGACGAAGAACTCCAAGAAGGCGGCCATAAAGTCCAACGTCACGACGATCGCCCATGACGCGGCGAACGTCAAGAATAACGGCAAGTCCCATAAGATAGGCTTTTAAGGGAGGAACGCGGCATGAGAAGTGTAAAAAAACTGCTCGACAACAAACTGCTGATGATGCCGTTGATCCTGGTCCTGACGGCCTCCATCGCCCTGTTCGCCTTCGCGCCGTCCGGCATCACGGCCGGCCCCAACAAGGACCTGCCCTTCAAGGCGGTGAAGCTCTGCACTCCCAGGCTGGTGCAAGTAGCGATTCAGAAGATCGTCAAGGGGCTTCTGTCGGCGGCCGTGAGCGCCATCCCCTATATAGGAAGCGTGCTAGCCAATCTGGTCCAGAAAATACCGGATGATAAAATCCCCGTGCCCTGCTGCTGCGGCGATTACACCTACGACTCCGCGCCCACGTTCATGAACGTGAAGGACAATCCCTTCGATTTCCTGGGAACTTTCACCATCCCCGGCATCGACTACGCGCCCACGCAGTCCACCCAGAAGAACCTGGAGAAGAAGCTGACAAACGAGGTTGTGCCGCGATGGCAGGAGGCCCAGAAACAGCAGGCGGCTATGGTGAAGAAGGGAAGCCCGGACGGGGTGGACAAGTTTATGGAGGCGTACAAAATCATGCGGACGGGGCTTGCCCAGGCCAACGCCCTGGCTTTGGCCTCAAACTTTCAGGACGAGTTCAAGAAACGGTACCCGAACATGTCCGCGAACGTCGAGAACATGAGCGACGCGGAGAAGCGCATGGCCGGGGCGTGGCGGAAGGTGATGGACGCCTGGATGAAGGGGCTGAACGTGGCGGGCCGGAACTTCGATGAGGAGCAGCGGATACGGACCATCTTGGCCAACATCATCCTGAAGACCTACGACGACACGGTGTACGACCTGGGCCAGACCCACGTCCTCCAGGTCGTCGGCGCTCTGGCGGCGCAGGGGAACGCCACTACGGACCGAACCCTGATGGAGCTGAACGGACTGGTGGAGATGGCCCTCACCCAGATGCTGTCGGAGGTCGAGTACGAGGCGGCGGCACGGCGCAACGTCACGGCGATTGGGAAAGAGGCGGCGGCGTGCGATATGTCCGGCTGCGCCAGCCACAGTTTCGGCTTTTAAAGGAGGCGGCGAAGATGAAGAGGATGTTTGAGAAAAGGAAACTCAGCGGGGCTTTGTTTATCGCGGCGGCGCTTGTCCTGATTCTGCCAAGAGCCGGCTTCTGCCTCCTGGCTCAGGAGGTGACGCAGCAGGCGATTCTCAAGGCGGCGGAAAACGAGGTGGAGCAGCTCAAGAAGATGATCGAGCACCAGAAGAACATGCTGGCGCACCTGGACGACAGCACGGTGAACGACATCAAGAGCAAGCGGAGCACGCTGATAAAGAACTTTGAGGACGTCCGCAAGATTCTCACGCAGTCGGATGTCATCACGCACCTGACGGACAATCTTGAGAGCAAGCTGAAGGACCGCCACCCGGAGTGGAAGAGCGGCCTGAGCATCGACGATCTGAAGAAGCGCAACGAGGAGAGGGACAAGAAAATGAGGGCGACGATCGTCGCGTATATGAACGGCATTAACCT
>JAFUYV010000103.1 GCA_017476945.1 Fretibacterium sp. | reverse complement strand
GTGCTCCTGGCCTCGTCCGCCTTCGCGGCCTGGCCGGAGAAGACCGTCAACATCTACGTGACCCACGCCGCCGGCGGCGACACCGACTACATGGCCCGCCAGCTGGCCGCCGGGCTGGAGAAGGTTCTGGTCGTCTACGTGGTCTGCACCAATGTCACGGGGGCCAACGGCGCCACCTGCATGACGCAGTACAAGGACGGCGACAAGGACGGTTACACCTTCATCGCCACCAACACCGCCGCGCTGAACGGCAACGAGGCCACCGGCATGGTGGACTTCGGCTACAACGCCTTTGAGCCCGTGGCGGTCTACGGCATCCAGTCCGGCGAGAACATCGTCGTGCCCGCGTCGTCGCCCTACAAGAATCTGAAGGAGCTCATCGACGCCAGCATCGCGAAGCCCGGACAGATCAAGCTGGGCATCTCCACCGGGGGCGGCGTCTACATCATGGCCTGCGTCCTGATGAACCTCGGCCACGCGCAGTTCAACATCATCGACAACGGCGACGCGGCCAACCGCCTGACGGCCCTGCTGGGCGGCGCCATTGACGCCACGTCCCTGCCGTACTCCAGCGCGGCGGACTACATCGAGAAGGGCCAGCTCCGCAGCCTCTGCACCGTCCTGTCCAGGGCTCCGACGCTCATCCCGGACCAGCCCTCCGCCTCGGCCGTCATCCCTGAGCTGAAGCTGGACACGGAGTACGCCCTCCTCGCTCCCAAGGGCACGCCCGCGGAGCTGGTGAAGGCCATGAACGACGCTGTCCTGAAGGTCTGCGGAAGCCCGGAGTGGAAGGAAATGGTCAACAAGTTCTCCTTCCAGGACCCGTTCTACTTCGACGTGGAGGGGACGCTCAACAACCTGAAGGAGCAGCGCGACCTGTTCCAGAGCTTCGAGCCGTTCCTGTAAATCCGGCTGAGAGAAGTTGCGGGAAGTTGCGGGAGGAAGGGCCTGTCCCTTCCTCCCGCGTTTTGTTCTCGTTTGCCGGCTCAGGGTAGGGGGTAGTGGTCCCAGATGGGGACCCCGATGAAGAAGCCCACCTTGAACTCCTCGGAGCCGTACATCGCCGCCAGCTTGACGTCGATCAAGTTGTTGGGGAAGTTCACGGCCAAGCCCACCTCCCACGGATCGCTGATTTTTTTGTACTCCTTGTCCATCGCGTAGCCGTAGCTGGCAAAGAGCTCCGCCGCCGCGATGCCCAGGACGTTCCGGTTCAGGATACGGCGGACGGCGAGGTTCGTCCACACCATGCGCTCCGCCTCCACGGGGTGGGCGGCCGCCGTGTAGAGCTCCTCCGCCGCCCCCAGGTAGGCCGCGTGTCCGCGGCGGTTCATATCACCCTCCGCATAGCCGAGGCGGAAGTAGGTGCGCCAGCTTTTGGCCACCTCCAGGGGCTTGAAGTACGTGAAACGGTAGTTGATCTCGTCCAGGCGGGGCCACCAGGCGTTGACGCGCCAAGCGTACCCCTGGGTGGGGTCGCCAGGGATGTCCAGCGTGTCGTAGGCGGCGAAGAACGTCGGCCCAACGGAGTCGGTGGCGTCCTCCCCGGAGACGGAGCCGCCCTCCGTGTGCTCATAGGCCATCCCTAGGCCGGCGGTGACGGTCCCCCACTGAAAGAGGCGGCTGGCCCCCACCGCATAGCGGTTCCAGTCCCGTTCCCCAGCATTGCTGTCGAGCTTCCATTTCTGGGCAGCCAGGTTGAATTGCCAGGCGTTCATCATCGCCGGCGCCGTCTGATAGGAGAGGTCCGCGCCCCACTGTTCACCGAGCCGGACAACCCCCGACAGGGAATCGTAGTCGGAGAGCAGGCCGCGGGCCGTCCCCTTGAGATAGAGCCAGCGGTTCTTGTGCAGGTTGGTCGTGTAGCCGGAAATCCCCAGCTCAAGCTCCGGCATGGGCCTCACGTCAAGGCGGACCAGGATATCCCCGGACTCCGTCTCCCCAAGCTGATAGTCCGCCATGGCGATGCCGGGGGAGCCCGACAGGCGCTCAATGGCATTGTCGATCTCCCTCTGAGCGACGGGCTTGCCCACCCAGTTTAGGTAACGCTTGCGCAGGTCATTCCCCACCTTCTCCGGCAGCCCCACGACCTGGATGTCCCCGACGATGTCGCTCACGGACTCCGGCGCCGCGCCCGTGAAGAGGTCGGGGCCCTGTGCCGACAGCGCCTTGACCTCCTCAATTTTCTGAAGCGCGGCCTCGCGCCCCGCGGCGATGATCTGGTCCGAGTGGCCGGCGTCCAGCATCCCAAAGTTCTGCACCTGCGGGGTGATGAGGACGTCCGCCGCCGCGCCCTCCTCGTTGGTTGTGCGCCTCATGAGGATGGTGAGCGACTGGTTGATGACGTCAACGTAGGACTGCACCGGCGCCTCGGTGGAGAGGTTGTCCGAGATGTCCACCGCCACGACGGGGAGACCGGGGAAGAGCTCGTGAGCCGTGTAGACCGGGAGGTTGGAGACGACCCCGCCGTCCACAAGGAAACGGCCGTTGATCTCCCAGGGTTCGAAGAGCGCTGGGATGGACATGGAGGCCCTCATGGCGGAGGCCAGGTTCCCACCACTCAGGACGACCCTCTCGCCGGTGTTGATGTCCGTCGCCACGGCGGCGTAGGGGATGGGAAGGTGGTAGAAGTCCGTAACGGACACATGGCGCATGAGCTGCGCGAAAAACTGGTAGAGCTTGTCGCCGGTGAGGATGCCCAGAGGGCCGAGCCGTTTCCCGTTCTTCTTGTAGGTGAGGGCGGACACCGTGCTGGTCTTGGCCCTCTTGTCGTCGCCGGTGAAGACGAACATGGGCCCCGTGTTCTCCGACAAGAGCGAGGGGAGGTCCAGCTCGCCCACGATGCGCCGCATATCCTCCGTGCTGTAGCCGCTGGCCCTCAGCGCCCCGATCAAGGCCCCCATGCTCGTCCCCACGATGCCGATGACGGGGACACCGTTCTCCTCCAGAGCCTCAATGACCCCGATGTGCGCAAAGCCCTTCGTCCCGCCGCCTGAGAGGGCAAGGACAACTCCCGCCCCCGCAGGGCGGAGGGGGCAGAGAAGGCCAAGGAGCAACAGCAGCCCCAGACACCGCCGGGCGGTGCTGCGCCTGAAGTTAAAAAAACGGCGAGCCCGTTCCGAGCCGCGCCGCCCAATTCCTGCGGAAGCCGCGAACAGGGGCTTCTCCCGCCTGATTGTTCTCATCTTCGCGTCCCCATGCTCACGCGTTGCCGAAGGAGAGCACAAGGGAGAGGAGCCCCGCCGGCTGCATGTCGAACGGCAAAGTGAAGGACTTCATCGTCGCCGCCGGATTGGGGATATGCTTGATGTTGTCCCCCACGATCATCTGTGGCGGCGTAACGTCCATCCCCGTGAGGGACGCCTGGATCAGCGCCCGCCCGCCGATCATGTTGGAGAGCTCCGCGACGACGCTCTGAGATACGGCATCATTCAGGTTCGGGGGGATCATCCCGCCCGACATGGCCGTGACGATGGAGTTAAAGCCATCCTGGTTCAGCATGATCAAAACCCGTGCCCGCGCCCCGTTGCCGACGATCCCGATCAGGGCCGCCGCGCAGGCGTTCTCCACCTTTATCCCCTGGGAGACCTTCGCCTTATTGAGGGCGACGGTAAGCCCCACCTCCCGTCCCACCGACAGAACGGCGGAACCAAAGCTGTTGACGAGAGCGGCAAGTTTATCCACATTGGCCATATCGTTGAACGACTCCCTCCCAAACCGCCCCATACGCGCAAAGGGCTGTCCAGCGTTTTGTGTCTATTATACCTCTTACATGCCCAAAAGGGACGGGCATATGTCAATCCCCCGCCCCGCAATCGCCCACGCCGCCAGGTCGTCAAGGGGACGGGGGGGCACCCTCACAGACTGCGGC
>JAFUYV010000102.1 GCA_017476945.1 Fretibacterium sp. | reverse complement strand
CACGGTGCCGAACTCCGGCGGACAGAAGGGCATTGAGGCCGCGGCCGCGCTGGGGGCTACGGGTGGGGATGCCGACCGCGAGCTGGAGGTCATCGCGGGGGTGACGGACGAGGACCGCCAGCGGGCCAGGCAGCGAGTCCAGGAGGGGTTCTGCGAGGTCTCCCTGGTGGAGGATGTCCCCAACCTCTATATTAGGGTGGAGGCTGAGGGAAACGCGCATACCGCCGCGGTGGTGCTTGAGGAGCACCATACGAACATCACCTTGCTTGAGAAGGACGGCAAGGTTTTGTTTCGGGGCGGTCAGGGTAAAAAAATCTCCCGGCATGAGGCGCGGGTGTCCCATGGGGACCGGACGAAGATGAGCCTTGGCACGATCCTTGAATATGCCGGCGCGGTGGCCATTGAGGACGTGCGAGAGGTGCTGGACCGGCAGATCGACTACAACACAAAGATTGCTCAGGAGGGGCTGGATAACGGCTGGGGGGCGCGCGTGGGAAAGACCATCCTGTCCGTCTGGGGGGATGACGTGCGGTCCTGCGCGTGCGCCAGGGCGGCCGCTGGCTCCGACGCGCGGATGAGCGGATGTCCCCTCCCCGTCGTCATCAACTCCGGCAGCGGGAACCAGGGCATTACGGTCACGCTCCCGGTGGTGCAGTACGCGGAGAGCTGGCGTATTTCGAGGGAGAAGCTATACCGCGCCCTGGTGGTCAGCAACCTTGTTTCGATTTACATCAAGCACTACATCGGGGCCCTGTCCGCGTTCTGCGGCGCCGTCAGCGCGGCTAGCGGGGCGGGGGCGGCCATCACCTACATGTCAGGCGGCGGCTATGCCAGCGTGGCCCGGACCATCACCAATACTTTGGCCAACGTGGGCGGCATCGTCTGCGATGGCGCGAAGCCGAGCTGCGCGGCGAAGATCGCCTCCTCCGTCCACGCGGCGCTTCTGGCACACTACATGAGCGCCGAGGACAAGCGGTTTGAGGGCGGCGAGGGCTTTGTCGAGGACGATGTGGAGGCCACGATCAAGAACATGGGCTACATCGGCAAGGTGGGCATGAAGGAGACGGACCGGGAGATCCTGAACGTCATGATCGACAAGGTTGACGTGGACTCCTGCCTGTAAAAAAATTTAAGGGGGGGATGGAGAGCCCAGCCTCGTCTTATATACAAAGGGACGGTTCAGGCCGTCTTCAGCGGCCCTTCGCCGTCCCTGCCATTATACGATACGCGCTTGGGGATTGCGCTTACAGCAAGTTGCCCTCCGTGTCGAAGGGCAGGTCCTCGGGTTCGGACTCGACCTCCACACCGGGGATGTCCTTCGCCTCATCCCAATAGGCCTCGGAGAGCATGATGTGCTCCAGATGGAGACTGTTAGGGATGCGGACGATGCGGGGATTGAGCTTGTCGATCTCGTTGCAGCTCTTGACGCAGCACTGGATGCACTCCCGGTCGTTCCGCAGCACGATGGGGATTCGGACGCCGCCCAGCACCGTGCAGGTGATGGCGTTGGGATACATGGCCCCCAGGTCAAGCTGACCGTACACCCGCGCTGTCGTTGCGCTCGCGTATCCCAGGCCGATTCCGTTGCCGTGCGACTCCGGGCTGATGTTCAGCACGGCGACCCGTTGCGCGTCAATGCCGCCCGTTGCGTAGGGCGTGCAGAACGTGCCGGTGATGTTCGGGTCCATGCCGTCGCCGCTGAAGTTCTTGCCAATGGCGTCCACAACCAGCACGTCGCAGGACTCCACCAGGATACGCGGCATATACGAGAAGGCCTCCTTCAGAAGCCCTGGCTCCTCCGCCTCAATGTCTTCAGCGGCCACCGCCGTAACCTTGCAGGTCTCATCGTAGGCGTTTTCAATCGTCGGCACCCCGAACAGGACGCGCGCGTTCTTCAGGATGCACTTGCCAAAGAGAGGGACGTTCTTCGCCATATTTTTGAAGCCCTGCTCGTGGCACGCCTCCGCGCCGTACTGCTTGCCCAGGCCGATGGCCATCATCTTCATCATGCCACTCTCGTAAGGCCCGCGGAAGGCCGTGTGTGGCTTGACCCGGCAGCCCAGGATGATGCCGTCCGCCTCGTGGGCGTTCCGGTCAATGAAGACATCCCGCGGGTGTTCCTCCTCCGTCCGGCCAATCTTCACAGTTTCCATTGAGGAGACGATGGGGCACCCCATCCGCTCCTCCGTGATGCCGTAGCCCGCCAAAATCTGTGCCTGGCCCTCGGCCGTCGCGCCGCCGTGGCTGCCCATTGCAGGTACAATGAAGGGCTTCGCGCCGCGGGATTTCACCCAATCGGCGATGGCCTTTGTGGTGACGTCGTTGTTGGCAATGCCTCGTGACCCCGCCGTGATCGCGATGCGCATTCCGGGCTTCACCCGCTCCGCGAACTTCGGCTGATCCAGGCAATCGAAGATAAGGCCGGGAAGGGCCTCGCGATCTATCCTGGGCCGCGGAAACACCTGTCGCACGCGGAACATCTTTGGGACGCGGGTGTCCCGAAGAAAAGGGCTCATGTCGGGAAGGACGGGGCCCCGGAGTTCAGTTTGCATGACACACCTCCTAATAGATAAGGTTCACCAGGAACGTGGACAGCGGCGGGAAGTACGTCAGCAGGAGGATATCGATCAGGAACAGCCAGTAGAACGGGATGGATTCCTTGATGAAATCCCTCGTTGGGCACTTCGTGATGCCGCAGGTGACGAAGATCAGCGTCCCCATGGGGGGCGTGAACGCACCGATGGTGCAGTTGAAGATATACACCATCGCGAAGTGGATAGGGTCGATGCCGAACGCTACCGCCACCGGATGCAGCAGCGGGCCGAGGACGATCATGGAGGCGTTGCCCTCGATGAACATCCCGACGATGATCAGGAAGATGTTGACGCTCAGCAGGAACACGTACTTGTTGCTGATGGTGTGGACCATCCAGTTTGCAAAGCTCTGGGGCACCTGCTCCTTCGTCAATATCCAGGAGAAGCAGGACGCCGCCGCCACGATCATCATGATGGAGCTCGTTGTCGTGACGGTCTCCTTGCAGCCCCTGAGGAAGTCCCTGATCCTCATCTCGCGGTAGCAGAGGCCAAGGAGCAGGGAGTAGACGATGGCCACCGTGCCCGCCTCGTTCGCCGTGAAGATGCCCACGCGGACGCCGCCGATGATGATGATGGGCAGCATCAGCGCCGGAAGAGCGGGGACGATGGCGCGGCGCTTCTCGCTCCAGGGCACGCGCCCCTTCCGCTCCGGCAGGTAGCCCCGGGCCTTGGAATAGTAGCGGACGAAGAGCATCAGCGTCGCGGTCAGGAAGATCCCGGGCCCGATGCCGGCGATGAAGAGCTGGCCGACGGAGATGTTATTGATGCAGGCGTAGATGATGAGGCCGGTTCCGGGCGGGATGAGGGGGACGACCATGCCGGAGGCCGCCGTGATGACCGAGGAGAAGGCGTTGGAGAACCCATGAGCCCTCATGGACGGCACCAGCATCTTGGCCTCCATCGCCGCGTCCGCCAGGGACGAACCGGAGAGGCCGCCCATCAGCGTGGACAGCAGCACGTTGACCTGCGCCAGACCACCGTACATCCGCGCCGTCAGGACAGAGCACATGTCCATGATGCGCCGCGTGACGCCCGTGTAGTTCATGAAGACACCCGCCATGACGAAGAACGGGATCGCCAGAAGGGGAAGCGACTGCGCTCCTGCGATGACCTGCTGCGCGAAGATGACTGGATTGGCCCCCGTCATCACGAAGTAAAGCGCGGAGGCCGTCATGACGGAGATGAAGACCGGCACCTTCAGGAACAGCATCACCAAAAGCAGGATGCAGATAAAGCCCATCGTGTTCATTGCGCCGCCTCCTCACGTGCCTCTTGCTGCGCCGCTTTCTGCGCTTCCTTGATGTCCGCCTCGGAGATCTCCTCCAGCACGACCGCCTCCGAGTAGCCGAAGAAGTTCACCAGGATGAAGTTGAAGATCTGCCAGACGCAGGACACGGGCACGATGATGTAAATCAGGATGAACGAGATATGCAGCACCGCCGTAGTCCGGCCGCTCCGGGCGAAGACCTTGAGGTACTGGATGGCGTAGTACCCGAGGTAGAGCAGCGTGCAGACCGTGATGACCAGGATAAGGACGTTCAGGAGCTTCTTGAGGAACGAGGGGAAAAACTCGTAGAACACCTCAATGGCAGCGTGGTTGGCCGTGCGGAACGCGGCCCCGGCCGCCCCGAAGACGACCCAGATAATCATGGCCGCCTGGATCTCCTCAATCCACGTGAAGGGCGAGCCCACCACGTAGCGCGCGATGACCCCCGCGAAGGTCAGGGCCACGAGCACGCACATCGCGGTGGACGCGATCACGACATCCAGGTTCAGCAGGACAAATTTCCAGACGGGTATCCCGTCAGGTTTCTTTTCCATAGCGTACCTCCATAATAAAAAAGGGATGGCGGCGTCGTGCCGGCCACCCCTTGCTCTCAAGAGCGCTACTTCGTGGCGATCTCGTGAACGGTGTCGTAAAGGCCCTCGGTCCAGCCCAGGAGCTTGGAAGCATCCTTGAAGAAGGGCTGCGCGGCGCCGACCCACTCGGCCTTCTCCTCCGGGGTCAGCTCATGGATGGTGACACCCGCCTTGAGCATCCCCGCCTCGGCCTCGGCGGTCTTCTCGTCGTAGAGCTTGTTGTTGTAGAGCCCTGCCTCGTCTGCGCACTCCATGAGGATCTTCTGCTGCTCCGGCGTCAGCGTGGTGAAGAAGCTCTCGCCGCAGATCCACATGGACGTCGCCAGGATGTGCTCGTTCTTGACAAGGTACTTCGCGACCTCCTGGAAGGAGCGGTTGTACAGGGAGGAGATGGGGTTTTCCACCGCATCGATCGTGCCGCCGCTCATGGCCTGGTAGACCTCGCCCATGTCCATCCCGACGGGCGTGGAGCCCAAGGACTCAAAGCTCTTGATGGAGAGCTCGTTGGAGGACACGCGCAGCTTGAGGCCCTTTTTGAGGTCGGCGGGCGTGTGGACCGGCTTGATAGAGAGGATGTCCCGCGCGCCATAAATCCAGTTGGAGGTCAGGACACGGATGCCGCCCGCGGCCGCGAGCTTGTCGCACAGGTCCTTGTACCATCCGCTGGCCAGGACCTTCCAAAGCTGGTCCCAGGTCTCGAAAGCGTAGGGGGCATAGAAGAACCCGAAGTCCTTGACGCCGTACTCGGCCAGGAACGCGCCGTCCGCCACGGTGATGATGTTCTCGCCGATGAGCATCTGGTCGATCAGGTCGTTCTTCTTGCCCAGCGTGGAGTTCGGGAACAGCTTGAGCTCGATCGAGCCGCCGGACTTCTCCTCAACCAGCTTCTTCCACTGCTCCACCGCCAGGTGCGCGGGTTCTGTGACGGCGTTCTCGTAGCCAACGTTGATGACGACGGGCGCCGCCTCGGCAACGGAACACAGGGCCAGAGCCGCCAGGACGAATACTGCCAGCAACTTCCTGCACTTCATGATACGTACATCCTCCCTTATGAAATTGTATTGCCCCCGATTTGGGTTACGGATATTGTATCACGAATTGAGCGCAGGGATAAGTTGCCGTTGGAATTTTAAGCCCACAGGCCGGTGGGGGCAGGCCTGTAGCCGCTGGATGCTGCTGCGGGGGGCTTACAGGTAGACCCTCTCCACCCTCTTGGATATCCCGCAGATCACCTCGTAGCCAATGGTGCCGCAGAGCTGCGCGAGGTCGTCCGCCGTGATGGTCTCCTCCCCACTCCTGCCCACCAGAACTACCTCGGCGCCCAGGCTCACGCCGGGGATTTCGGTCACGTCGGCCATCATCTGATCCATGCAGATGCGTCCGGCGATGGGGGCCCGGTGCCCCCGGATCAGTACGTGGCCCCTGTTGCTCAACAGCCTGCTGTAGCCGTCGGCATAGCCCGTTGGGATGGTGGCCAGGGTCATGCGGCGCTCCGCCCGGAAGGTCCTGCCGTAACCCACCGTGTCCCCCGGATTCACGTCCTTGACCATGGAGACGACGCTTTTCCAGGACAGGGCGGGCTTAATCCCCGTGGGCAGGGTGTTCTCATAGTCGGGCTTCAGGCCATACAGGACGATGCCCAGGCGAGCGAGGTTGGAGAAGCGGGAACGATACCGCAGGCCCCCCGCCGAGTTCATGCAGTGGCAGTGAGGAAGGTTCAGATCGGCTACGCGGGCGCAAACTGCCTCGAACTTTTGAATTTGCTCCTCCGTGAAGGCGATGGCCTCCTCCCCGGCGCTGTCCGCCACGCAGAGGTGGGTGAAGAGCCCGTCCAGCCTCAGCCGCGCCGCATAGCTCCGGATGATGGCCTCGCAGGCCGCTGGGTCATCGGCGTTGAGCCCAATCCGCCTCATGCCCGTGTCGATAGCAAAATGGCATTGGATGGGGAGGTGCGTCTGGGCGATCTCCTCTGCGTACTCCTGGGAGAGCAACGTCTGGGTCAGGCCGTAGGGGACCAGCTCCTCCACCCTGCTGGGCGGCGTGTAACCCAGGATTAAGACCTGGCCCTCCGCCCCCGCCCTCCGGATGTGGATGGCCTCGTCAATGTTGGAGACGGCGAAGTGCCGCACGCCGGCGTCGGATAGGAACTTCGCCACCGCTCCATCTCCATGGCCATAGGCGTCTGCCTTGACCACGGCCATGATAGGACACGAGGGCCGCAGCCGCTCCGCGTAGATGCGGCAGTTCTCCCCAATCCTGTTCAGGTCGATCTCAAGCCAGCAGCGCCGCCGGAGCTCCATCCCCGCCCCAAAGCTCAACGCCGCACCTCCAGGCTGAGCTCCACAATCCTCTCGCACAGCGTGGGGTAGTCCATCCCCGCGAAAGCGGCGGCCTTGGGGATAAGGCTGTTGGGCGTCATGCCGGGCAGGGTGTTCACCTCAAGGCACCAGACCTTCCCGTGACGGTCCATGATGAAATCCGCCCGGGAATAGACGGACAGCTTCATCGCCCTGTGGAGCTTCTCGGCGATGGCCTGAAGCTCTCGGGTCTTTTCATCGCTGATCCGGGCGGGACAGATCTCACGGGCGCCCTCCGCGCCGCTCTGATACTTCGCCACGTAGTCGAAGCTCCCCCCCTGTGGGGGGACGATCTCGATGGGGGAAAGCGCCCTCCCGTCCAGTACCGGGACCGTGAGCTCCGTCCCCTCGATCTTCCTCTCGATGATAATATCGTCCTGGTAGCGCCGTGCCTCCACCAGGGCCTGTTGCAGCTCGGCCTGTGTGTCGCAGAGGTAGGTTCCAATGGAGGAGCCGCCGTGGACGCATTTGACAACGCAGGGAGGAACCTCTGTCAGGGGGGCGGCGGCGATACCATTGAACTGCATAATCTCCCGGGCCATCTCCTTGTCGAGGGCGATGGCGCTGCCCAGGGGGCTGGAGCCTGTGTAGGGGACGCCCAGCAGGTCCAGAGTAGCCTGGATCTTGCCGTCCTCGCCGTCAAGTCCGTGGAGCCCCAGGAAGACGCAGTCCGCAAGGCGGCAGATGTCCAAAACCCCCTCGCCCAGCCGGGACTTGCCGTCTCCCCCGCGCAGCGCCCTCACCTCGTCCAGGTCCGGGGCCGAGTGTCCAATCTCCACATGTCCGCAGAGGCCGTCCTCCGCGTCGAACAACGACTCGAGTTCCTTGGGCTGTGTCCGCAGGCCGAGGAACATGTCCACAAAGACAGCCCGATGTCCCCGGCTTCTGAGGGCGCCGCACACGGAGGTGGAGGTCACGAGGGAGACCTGCCTCTCCGTGCTGATGCCGCCGCCTAAAACCACGATCTTCATTTTTATCCGCCCCTGTCTTTATCTGCTCTTCCCGCCGCATTATAGCACGGCGTGAGGGCGGGTACCGTGAAAATACAGGGATGGTAGAATATTATCGTGGTGGCCTATTTCAAAACCAAAGATGAAGGGGAGAGTGTACATGAGTATTCGCGTTTCTTTTTCGGAGATGAAGGAGACGGCAAAGAAGGCGTTTTTAAACCTTGGCCTGACGGAGGAGCAGGCGGAGGCCTGCGCCGCGATCCATACCGCGTCCAGCGCGGACGGCGTGGAGAGCCACGGAATGAACCGCATCCCGCGCTTCGCCGTGTACGTCCGGAAGGGCTGGATCAACATCAAGGGCACGCCTCAGCTCATCGGCGCGAGGGGGGCTGCGGAGAACTACGACGGGCAGCGGGGGATCGGTGTCCTCAACGCCCTGTTCTGTGCGGACCGCGCTGTGGAGCTGGCGAAGGCGCACGGCATCGGCCTCGTCGCCCTGAAGAACACGACGCACTGGATGCGCGGCGGGACCTATGCCTGGAGGACCGCGGAGGCCGGGTTCATCGGTATCAACTGGATCAACACCGAAAGCTGCATGCCCATGTGGGGCAGCGACGTGAAGAGCGTGGGCAACAATCCCTTCTGTCTCGCCATTCCCCGCGAGGATGGAGAGATCGTGGTGGACATGGCCATGAGCCAGTACGCCTACGGAAAGTTAGGGGTCTACCGCCTGGCGGGGAAGCAACTCCCCTACCCCGGCGGGTTTGACAAGGACGGGAACCTCACCTCCGACCCCGGAGCCATTGAGGAGTCTATGCGCATCCTTCCAGCGGGCTATTGGAAGGGCTCCAGCCTCGCCATCGCCCTGGATCTGGCGGCGGCGGCCATCGCCAATGGGTTCTGCGGCATCGATATGGACGAGGAGGGAAAGGGGAGCTGCACGGGCTGTAATCAGATCTTCATCGCCATCGACCCATACCTCTTCGGGGATAGGGAAAAAACTCAGGAGATGTTTAACCGCCGTGTGGCGGCGGCGGACGCTGCCCATCCCATTGACCCCCGGCATCCCGTCCGGTGCCCTGGGGAGAACACTCTGGAGCGGCGGCGGCAAAGCCAGGCCGAGGGAGTCCTTGTCGATGAGGCCATCTGGGCACAGGTACAGGCCCTCGCGGCCGGAGATATGGACACGGAGGACATCGCGTCGTTTTAAATGCGAGGCCCCGGTTACAGGCTCACCTCGACGACGCGGATGTTGACCTTCTTGACGTCCATGCCGGTGAAGTAGCTCAGGCCGGCGCGGACCTTCCGCTGAAGCAGCCGCGCGATGGCCAGGGCGCTCTTGTCCCCCAGCCGGAGGTCCAGCACGACGTTGACGTCCAGACTGTCCTCCTCCGGCTCCAGCTCCAGCTCGTGGATCTTCTGAACGTGGTCGCCCAGCTCCAGGAGCCGTCGGCACATGGCGAGGATCGCGTCCGTCCCGATCGTCACCCGCCCGTCAAAGCTGAAGGGCGGTTTGACGATGGTGTTGCGCCCCTCGGCCTCTTCCGTGTCCCGGCTCCTGAAGAGCCCCTTGATCTGGCTCACCAGCTTTCCGGCGAAATTGCGCTGTATCTGCGCCCGCGCCACGGGGACGACGTGCTGCCGCTTTTCCCGGCGCTCCCTCAGCGCCTCCTCAATCTCCTCCGGGGTCGCCACGTCGGTGATCTGGATGACCTTCACGGGATCGCTCAGGCCAAGGCGGTGTACGATCTTCCGCACCATCCCCAGGGAGGTGGCCAGGACCATCAGCCGGCAGGGCGCGCGCGAGGCGAGGTACTGCACGACCTCCTCACGGTGCGCCGCGTACTCGAAGATCGCCCGGCGGATGGCCCGAAGGCGGTTGAGTTCGGACTTAGCGCTGCGGCCCGCCATGATCCGCCCACGGGACACCACCAGCCCGTCGTCGATGATCAGATCAATCCCCTGCTGCCGGGCGACGTGCGTGGCGCGCTGGCTCTTGCCCGTCCCCGCCGGCCCCACGAAGGCGTAAACCTTGATGGAGGACAGGGAGGGGGCTGGCGTCCCCTGGGCCTCGCCGGCCTCACGCACCTTGCTCACCCTCCGCGGGCGTCCCGGCCAGCCGCACCCTTGCCCCCAGGGAACGGAGCTTTTCGTCGATGGCCTCGTACCCGCGCCAGACATGGACCATCTCCTCCACCTGCGTCTGCCCCCTGGCGGCCAGTCCCGCCAGGATGAGGGCTGCCCCGGCGCGCAGGTCCGTCGCCTTGACGCTGGCCCCCTGGAGCTGGCGGACGCCGTTTATGACGGCCGTGTTGCCCTTGATGACGATGTTGGCCCCCATGCGGTTCAGCTCATCCGCGCACAGGAAGCGGGCCTGAAAGACGCTCTCCTCCACCATGCTGACGCCGCTGGCCAGGGAGAGGGCCGCAAGCATGGGCGACTGGAGGTCCGTCGGGAAGCCCGGGAAGGGCATCGTCTTGAGCGAGACGGACTGAAGCCTCTCCACGGGGAACACGGTGACGGCGTTCCTGGTCACGGCAAAGCGTGCCCCCGCCTCCTCCAGCCTGGCGAGGATGGCGTCGATATGGGCCGGGATGACGTCCGCGACGGTGATCTGCCCCCCCGTCATGACCCCCGCCAAAATATAGGTGCTCGCCTCAATCCGGTCCGGGATGACGCGCTCGCTGGCGGAGTGGACCTCATCAACACCCCGGATGCGGACGCAGCCCGTCCCCTCGATCTCGATGGGCACGCCCATGCCCGCCAGGACCGCCGCGAGGTTGTCGATCTCCGGCTCGCGGGCGATGTTCTCGATGATCGTCTCTCCATGGGCCAGCGCCGCGGCCATCATGAGGTTCTCCGTGGCCCCGACGGAGGGAAAGTCCAGGTAGATCCGACGCCCCCGCAGACGCCCAGCCTGGGCGTACACCACGCCGCTGCGGATCTCGATCTTCGCCCCCATCTGAACCAGGCCCTTGAGGTGCAGGTCGATGGGGCGGCTGCCGATGGAACACCCGCCGGGCAGGGGCAGCGCCGCCTTGCCGCAGCGCGCCAGAAGTGGCCCCAGCACCAACGACGAGGCCCGCATCTTCCGCACCAGGCTCTCCGGCGCCTCCCAGCTCACCTCCTCCGGCACGCTGAGGCGGACCCGGCCGCCCGGCTGCTCCCTGTCAACGGAGACCCCCAGCGTGCTGAGGAGCTCCACCATCGTGCTCACGTCATAGAGATTTGGGACGTTGTCGAGCATCAGCGCCTGCCCCCTCAGAAGCAGGCACGCCGCCATGACGGGCAGCGCCGCGTTTTTCGCCCCCTGCGCCCGGACGGTCCCCCTGAGGGGGATGCCCCCCTCGATCGCCATTACGTTCATCATGCCCTGCCCTCCAAGTATTTCGCGATGATATCCCGAATTTGCACCGAGGCCGTCCCGTCCCCGAAGGGCATCCCCCTGTTGGCAAAGGATTGCCGGTAGTCCTCGTCGTCCAGCAGGCGCCGTGCCTCGCGGAGGATTGTCCCCGGCTCCGTGCCTGCCAGGACGCCCGTCCCCTTCGTGATGGCCTCCGGCCGCTCCGAGAGGGTGCGCAGAATGAGCACGGGCTTGCGGAGTGCGGAAGCCTCCTCCTGGATGCCGCCGCTGTCGGTCAGGATGAAGAGGCTGCGGTCCATCGCGGACACGAAGTCGGGGTAGTTCAGGGGGTCCGTGAAGAGGACCTGCGGGGCGTCCCCCTGGGCGAAAGCCCCCAGGTCCCGGCGGATTGCCTCGCGCACGGTGGGGTTCTTGTGCAGAGGGATCAGGACGCGGAGCCCCGGCCTCTCCTGCAGCAATTCACCCACCGCCCCGCAGATGCGGCGGAGCGGCTCACCCCAGGACTCCCGCCTGTGGGCGGTCATCAGGATCAGCGGCGCGCCATCGGGGAGCGTCCGAAGCAGCTCCGGCCCTGTCGAAGGTTTCTGTCTCTTTAAATTTCCCAGCGTCCAGAGCAGGGCGTCGATGACCGTGTTGCCCGTCACGTGGACGCGCTCCGGGGGCGCGCCTTCACGCCTCAGGTTCTCGGCATCGCCCCCGGTGGGCGCGAAGTAGAGGCTTGCCAGACGGTCCGTCAGCACGCGGTTTGCCTCCTCCGGGAAGGGCAGGGCCATGTCGTGGCTCCGCAGCCCTGCTTCCACGTGCCCCACCGGGATGTGGCGGTAGAAGCCCGCCATCGCCGCGGCCAGCGTCGTGGACGTGTCCCCGTGGACCAGGATCATGTCCTGTGGCCTCTCGTCCAGAACTCCCCCCACGCCCGTCAGCACGGCGGAGGTGATGTGATCCAGCGTCTGGCGGTCCCGCATGATGTTGAGGTTCACATCCGCTCTGATGTCAAAGTGCGCCAGGGCCTGCTGGAGCATGTCGGTGTGCTGCCCCGTGCCCAGCACCGTCACGGCGAAACGCCCATCCGCCCTCAGCGTCAGGATGAGCGGGGCCATCTTGATAGCCTCAGGCCGCGTCCCCACGACACAGGCGACTCTGTAGATCCTGTCCTTTTGCAAGGCCGGTCCCTCCCCTCAGCGCGTCAGCAGGCGGGCGTACACGGCCAGCCCTCCCGCCAGCGTGAGCCCCTGAAGGACGAGGAGCACGCTCACCGACCACAGCGGGGAGCCGGTGAGGCTCATCAGCAGGTGGTGCAGGTGTCCCTTGTCCGGGTAGAACGGGGATTTCCCCATCAGGATGCGGCGGCTGAACGCCACCATCGTGTCCAGCACGGGGACCCCTCCAAAGAGCAGCAGGAGCAGGGTCAGCTCGTGAAGGCGGACGGGCGCCGGAGACGTCAGGCCCGCCCCAAGCGAAGGCAGGGCGGCCAGCACGAAGTGCGAGGCGAAGAGGTAGCCCAGAAGGGTGCTTCCCCCGTCTCCCAGGAAGGTCTGGGCCGTCGGGAAGTTCCAGCAGAGCACCCCCAGGGCCATCGCCCCCATACACGCCCCCATGGACGCGGCCCCGGCGGAGGCGGGAGCCCTCAGGCAGCACAGCGCGACGGTCGCGGCAATGAAGAGGGAGAGGCAGAGGCCATTCACCCCGTCGATGAGGTTGTAGGCGCTTGTCATCCCCGCCACCCACACCAGGGCGACGGCGGCTGTCAGGGGGGGGAGTCCCAGGGGCAGCACAGCCAGCGAGGATGCGGTGAAATGGAGCCCCAGCCGCAGGAACGGGCTGAGGGAGCACATGTCGTCCAGGTAGCCGCAGAGGAAGACGACCGTCGCCCCCGTCGCGGTGAAGCGCAGGAACGACAGCCGCCCCACCAGACAGAGGGCGAAGAGGAGGTAGCCCGTCCACAGGCCCAGGCCGCCCCCACGCGGCATCTTTACAGTGTGTATCTTCCGGGCGTCGGGGATGTCCAAGATCCCATAGATCTGGGCAAGGCGGATGGAGAGCGGCGTCGTCAACCCGCCCCAGAAGAACCCCGCCAGCCCGAGGACGAAGAGCCGCACGTCGATCAAGGGAGGCCCCTGCTTTCCCTACTTCGTGCCGAACAGGCGGTCCCCGGCGTCACCAAGGCCGGGCACGATATAGCCGTGGTCGTTCAGATGGGAGTCCAGGGCCGCGATGAAGATGTCCGCGTCCGGGTGCTCTTTGTGGACCCGTTCAATGCCCTCCGGGGCAGCGATGAGACAGACCAACGAGACTTTCTGCCCCCCGCGCCTCTTGATGAGGGAGATAGCCGCCGCCGCGGAGCCGCCGGTCGCCAGCATGGGGTCCAGCACAAAGACGTCACGCTCCTCAATATCCTGGGGCAGTTTACAGTAATACTCCACGGGGTTCAGTGTCTCCGGGTCACGGTAGAGGCCGATGTGCCCCACCTTGGCGTTGGGCACAAGCTGGAGGATGCCGTCCACCATGCCCAGCCCCGCCCGCAGCACGGGGACGATGGCCAGTTTCTTCCCCGCGAGGGTGCGGACCGTCGTCCTG
The DNA here is from genome assembly GCA_017476945.1 of Fretibacterium sp. GTDB lineage: Bacteria > Synergistota > Synergistia > Synergistales > Aminobacteriaceae > JAFUYV01. The sequence continues at coordinate 5,071 of JAFUYV010000102.1, read as the reverse complement.
GCGACGGGCGTCTCCACCTCGGCCTCCACGAGGGGCAGGTCGCGGGTGATTTCGTAGACCATCAGGCCCGCGATCTCCTGGAGAAGCTCGCGGAACTGCTTGACGGTCGTGTCTTGGCTGCGGATGATGCCCACCTTGTGCTGAACCAGGGGATGGTTGAAGATGACGGTGCGGCCCTGGATGGCCCCCTGCCCCTTTGAAAGCAGATTGGTGCAGAAGGTGGAACGTTCCGCCTGCGATATCTTGTTGAGCCGCTGAAGGTGCCGCCCTCCCTCGAAGGGCGTTGAGAGCCAGGCCTCCAGGATTGCCGGGACCTGCTCCGGCTTGATGACGCGCCCCCCCAGGGTGATGACGTTGATGTTGTTGTGAGCCTTGCCCATTCGGGCCAGCTCCACGTCGTTGCAGGGCGCCGCGCGCACGCCGCTGGTCTTGTTTGCGGCCAGGGCGACGCCGATCCCCGTGCCGCACATCAGGACGCCCCCCTCCACCTCCTCAGAGGAGACGAGCTGAGCCACCCTGAAGGCGACGCTGGGGTAATCATCCCCCTTCTCCTCGGAAAAGGCGCCGCAGTCCAGGGGCTCAATCCCCCTTGTGCGCAAGAAGTCCAGCACCGCGCTTTTCAGGACAAAACCAGCATGGTCGCACCCAACGGCTACCTTCATCTGCAAGCACCTCCATAACAAATCAATCAAATCGCTAATAGCTCGCGCCGCGGGGCCGCGAACTATCTTAATGATAGCACGAAACCCCGCTTCTCTGGATGGGCGGACAAGAGGGGACGGTCAAGGGGCTACCCTGTCCTTGGGGCACGGCGACGCGAGGGCGAGACGGGAACAGCGCTTTGTTATAGCCAAAGTACTTTAAAAGCGTTATGGATGGCATGGTCAAGGGAAGAAGAGACAGGAAGCCGGTATCCTACTACTCGCTTTCGATAAATCGTCTGAATCACTCATTTCTCTATTATACATTCTGACGCTTTCTGATATTTCTTACGCGCTTCAACTCTATCGTTGAGCGCCCCGTCTCACTGGACGGGGCGCCTTTGCTTAATGACCGGATGAAAGGGGCTTGAGCTTGCAAATAGGCGGTATCATCATCTCTTCATCGGGCAGAAACAACACCATGTCCCTGGACGGCACAGAGCCGTGACGGCAAGGCCAATCAAAGTGGAGCTCAACATCAGACCGCAACACCCGAAGCTGGACTGCGCCACCCAGGCCGGCACCGCGTATCGTTTTGAGGCCATGATGTTTCCTGACCGTCACCGCACCGGCGTGTAGTCAATCCTGGCCGTCTCATCCGTCGCCTCCAGTTTGAAGATGACGGGCCGCAGCCCGTCGTTGCAGCTGCATATCGCGACGCCGGGTTTGCGTATCCAGTCCCCGTAGTAAAACAGGCCGTCCTCCGCTCCATGCGCCAGCGCGAAAGCGTACTGGTAGATAGCTTTCCACGCCTCGTCACACATCCCATCGGGCTTGGCGTAGTCGGCGTAGAAGACCTGCCCTTCCTGAAGCATGGGGCACGCGCCCAGTCCCTCAACACCGTACTCCGCCGCCAGCTCTTTGTCCAGCGTGGTCTTCAGCACCGTTATCCTGACCTTCTTCATTTTTATATCCCCCTCAATGCGTTTGACGTCCTGGGCCGGATAAAGACAGCGGAACTACGCCAGCAGGGCCTTCACCAGCTCCGGGACCCTGGCGAGGTCCTCGTCCTGCGGGTTCCACTGCGAGCGCACCTCGGAATCGACGACAGCAAAACCGGCCTCGGAAAGTTTTTCTTTAAGTATTTTAACGCTTTCTCCGCTCCAGCCGTAGCAGCCGAAAGCGGCGGCCCTCTTATTTTTGAATTTGAGTTGTTTCAGAAATTCCAGCCAACCGGCAACGCTTGAAAGGATGCTGTTTCCGACCGTGGGAGAGCCCACCGCGATGGCCTTGGACTTGAAAACCTCCGTCATGACCTCGTTCTTGTCCGCCTTCGCGACGTTAAACAGTTTCACTACCGTGTCAGGGCTCTGCTTCGCCGCCTCGCGGGCAATCTCGTGGGCGATTTGTGCCGTCCCCTCCCACATGGTGTCGTAGGCGATTGTGAGTTGGTTTTCCTGATAGGCGTCCGCCCAGGCCGCGTACCTTTCGACAATCTGCATGGGGTTCTCGCGCCAGATTGCCCCGTGGCTTGGAGCAATGATTTCAACGGGAAGGTTCAGCGCGGCTATCTCCTGTAACTTCTTCGCCACCAGCGGCGAGAAGGGGTTGAGGATGTTCGCGTAATACTTAATGGCCTCCTTCATCAGGAGACACTGATTGGCCTTGTCGTTGTACATCTCCTCTACGGCGAAGTGCTGGCCAAAGGCGTCGTTGGAGAACAGGATATTGTCGCCGGTCATGTAGGTTGCCATCGAATCGGGCCAATGCAGCATCCGCATCTCGACAAAGATCAGTTTCTTGCCGTTGCCGATGTCCAACTCGTCCCCGGTCTTCACGACGTGAAAATTCCATCCCCGCTTGCTATACTGTCCCTCAAGGCTATTCACCGCGTTTGCCGTGCAGTAAATTGGAGTGCCGGGGATTGTGTCAAGCAGCGCTGTCAATGCGCCGGAGTGATCCACCTCGCCGTGATTGGCGATGATGCAGTCGATCTTGTGAAGGTCGATTTCCTTCTCCAGGTTCTCGACAAACTCAAACCGGTGCGGGGCCCAGACGGTATCAACAAGAACCGTCTTCTCCTCCTCAATCAGATAGGCGTTCTGGCTGGAACCGTTCATGATGGAGTAGTCGTCCCCGTGAAAGCTCTCCAGCTCCCAGTCAATATACCCGACCCAGCTCACGTTGCCTTTGATGTTCTTTTTCATATGCTTCGTCCTCCTGAATTATTCCAATGTCAGAAGCAGCGCCATCTTGAAACGCTCGGCGGCCTTGACGTAGTGAACGCCGCCCTTGGCGAATTTGAAATTTTCACCGGCCTTCAGGGTGTGTTCCTTTCCCTCGTAGCCAACCACACCCTGCCCGTCAAGCGCGAAGATCAGGGCCTCGCCCGGCGCGGCGTGCTCCGATAGCCCCGTCCCCGCGTCGAAGCTCATGACCACGAACTTCAAAGCCTTGTTGCTCAGGATGTCCATGTTGACGATCCTGCCATCCTGATAAGGGACGAGCTCCGCCAGTTTGAAGACCTCTCCCTCTTTTATCGCCGTGTTCAAAACGCAATCCCTCCTTAAATTGATTTCCACGTAGATCGCCTCGCTTCCGGCCCGCACGCCCAGCGGGACGTTGACGGGCGTGATCAGGCAATCGTTTTCCGTAAGCGCCCAGGAGCGTTTATTGCCCGTGAAGACATTCATCTCCCCCTTGGTCATGATAATCAGTTTATGGTTCGGGTAGAGCTCCGCGCTGATGTCCGTCCCCTCCGCAAGGGAGAAGCACAAAACCTCGTTTCCGCTCCCCTGGTACAGCGCCTTTGAGACCGTACAGCCTGGCACTGGGCGGTTACCGCCCGCAACGGAAAAAACAACCCCCGCTTCTTCCCGCATAGATTTACTCCTCTATAATCTTGCCGTCCGGCGAGACGATAATGACCCGCCACGGAATGAACTTACCGCTGTTCTGAAGTGCGGCCCTTGCGGCGTGCTCCAGCCCTCCGCAGCAGGGGACCTCCATGCGGATGATGGTCAGGCTCTTGATGTCGTTCTCCCTGATAATCTCCGTCAGCTTCTCCGCGTAATCTACAGCGTCCAGCTTGGGGCAGCCGATGAGCGTGACGCGGCCGCGCATAAAATCCTCGTGGAACGCCGCGTAAGCGTACGCCGTGCAGTCCGCCGCGACCAGAAGCTTCGCGTCCTGATAAAATGGGGCCTTCGTCGGAACCAGCTTAATCTGAACCGGCCATTGCATAAGGCGGCTCTCGCGTTTTTCGGTCTGCTCGACGGCAGGGGCTGCGCCGCGCTGAAGGGCTCTTGCCATGCTTCCGGGGCAGACATGAGGAACGGGCTTCTCCTGCCCGCGCGCCTTCTCCCTCATCCTTGCCTCCACGGCCGCCTTGTCATAGTCCGCCGCCTCCCGCTCTGTGATACTGATGGCTCCCGTCGGACACTCCGGCAGGCAGTCGCCAAACCCGTCGCAATAATCGTCCTTGATCAGGCGGGCTCTGCCATTCACCATCTCGATGGCTCCCTCGTGGCAGGCCGAGGCGCAAAGGCCGCAGCCGTTGCACTTCTCCTCATTGATGTTGACGATCTTCCGTATCATCATAATCGCCTCCAAGACATTATCGTTTTTCATTCCTTGTTGAGATCATAGTATAATTTTTCCTGTAGGTCGGTGGTTGCAGCAACGCTTTAAAAAAAGGTGAGAGGGTTTTGGATAAAAACATGTGGCGGGAGACGGCAATTTTTCAGGGCATGGGAGAGGTCGAGGTCAAAGCAGCTTTGCGGTTGCTCCAGTCGCGGGAACGCGAATTTGTAAAGGGGGAAATTCTCCTTCGGACCGGGGAGATTACAACGGAAATGGGGCTTGTGCTTGAGGGGAGCGTTACGATTGAGAGTAACGATATCTGGGGGAACAGGACGCTTTTAAACATCGTGGGCGAGGGCGAGTTCTTCGGCGAATCCTATGCCTTGCTGAAGGACGAACCCATGTTGGTGGATGTCCGCGCAAACGGGAGCTGCCGGGTCCTTTTTTTGAAGGTGGGGTCTCTTCTTCAAAGTTGCAATGCGGAGAACGTTGATGCGGGGACGTTTAAGCTTCTTAAAAACCTCTTGGCGGTGACGGCGCATAAGAACCTGCACCTGTCCGTCAGGAGTTTCCATACCGCGCCCAAGACCGTACGAGGCCGCATCATGGCGTATCTCAATATGCTTTCGCTCAAGAAACGTACAGGGGAGTTTGACATCCCCTTTAACCGCCAGCAGATGGCGGATTATCTGAACCTTGACCGCAGTGCGCTGTCAAAGGAATTAGGAAAAATGAGAGATGAGGGCATTATCCGATTTCACAAAAACCATTTTATCATTTGCACCTTCAGGGGTTAAAATCTCGGAAACGGCTAATTTCGCCCCCGCTGAGCGCGGTCGCTGACATCT
>JAFUYV010000101.1 GCA_017476945.1 Fretibacterium sp. | reverse complement strand
GAGCGCGTGCTCGATGCCCATCGTGCCCACGTCATAGAAGTGGTCGAGGTCGAACCTACGGGCGAAGGTGCGGCACTGTTTGCACTGCGTCGCGGACTTGATGTCCTTGTTGGGCACAAAGTGGTCCATCACCAGCGCGACTCGCCCCTTGTCGAACACCCGGTCGAAGCCCGCCGCCTCGAACTCGTTGATGGCCACGGGCGCGGTGCTGTCGGTGCCCAGCACGAGGTCGAGCCTCGCCTGAACGAGCTGCCCCGCGTGGACCTCTCCCAGACCTGCATGTTTCGCCAAAATTTTCTGCGTCATCGTCATTGACAATTTGCATTCCCCCTCGATGAATATTTAGCGCGTTCAGGCCCGTTGCCGGGTTACGTCCTCGCGGCCGGCTCCGTCTCCGCGGCGAGGACCTTCGTCAGCGCGGGGTCGAAGGAGAGGGACACGCGCTCGCCCTCGCCCCATACGCGCTTCACGTCCGGGTTGTCGATCTGCACCAGAACGTCGCTGGGAAGCCCGCTCCTCGGGTCCCCAAGGTCCGTATGAACCCACGACTCCACGCTGTTGCCCAGGTAGACGTTGGCCGTCACCACGCCGTCCTCCACGCCCGCTCCAGGCTCGCCGATGGACAGCGATTCCGGACGGGCCATCACCAGCGCCCTGCCGCCTGGGGTCAGGTCCTTCGCCCAGCGCGGCGCCTCAAAGGAGTGGCCCTTGACCTCGACCTGACAGCCCGAGGCCGAGATGTTCTGCACCGTGCAGGGGAAGAACGCGACCTTGCCGACGAAGCCCGCCACGAAGGTGTCCACCGGGTCACGGTAGATTTCGCTGGGGGTCCCCATCTGGACGATGTGCCCGCCGCGCATGACGATGATGCGGTCGGACAGGCTCATGGCCTCCACGCGGTCGTGGGTCACGTACATGGCCGTGATGCCCAGCGATTTTTGCAGGCGGCGGATCTCCACCCGCATCTGCTCGCGGAGGAGCGCGTCGAGGTTTGACAGCGGCTCGTCCAGCAGGAGCACCGACGGCTCGACGATGAGCGACCGTGCGAGGGCCACGCGCTGCTGCTGCCCTCCGGACAGGCGCGAGGGTGGACGCTTCGCCATGGCCCCAAGGCCCACCATGTCCAGGAAACGCCCCACCTTCTGCGCCACGTCGGCGCTGGGCATTTTCCGGAGCCGCAGGCCATAGGCCACGTTGTCAAAGACGTTCATGTGCGGGAACAGGCCGTAGCTCTGAAAGACCATTGCCGTGTCCCGCTTGTTGGGCGGCGTGTTCGTCACGTCCGTCTCGCCGATCAGGATGCGGCCCGCCGTGGGTTGTTCGAAGCCCGAGAGCATCCGCAGCACCGTCGTCTTGCCGCAGCCCGAGGGGCCGAGCAGCGTGACCAGCTCGCCCGGCTCCAGCCGGAAGGACACCCCCGCGACCGCCGTGACATCCTGGCCGGACTGGGGGTCCTTGAAGATCTTCGTGATCCCCTCGAGCGTTACGGACTTCGATTTGGATGGGGGATTGGCTCCCACCGTTGCTGTGTCTGACATAATATTTCCTCCTGAAAATGATTGAGCCTGTTATACGATGTAATCCCTGAGAACGGGGACCCTGTGGATAATCCAGGAGACCGCGAGGCTACACCCGAACACCAGCAGGGCCAGAAGGGGAACCTCCGAGAGGGGAAGCTCCCTGGACAGGAAAACGTTGTACTTGAGCGTGCGAAGGAACAGGATGATGAAACACTCGTGCGCCAGGTACGTCCCGAAGGACAGGGCGGAGAGCGCCGTGATGACGCCCCGCGCCCGGGCGGAGACGACGTTCCCCGTGTAGAGCCGCTTGACGAACAGGAAGAACGCGACCGCCTGAATGGCGATGAAGACGGATGTCCGCGAGAGCAGGACCTCCACCCTCTTCCCCGCGTCAAAGGTGAGCCACCACGTCCCCGCGATGGTGACGAAGGCGCCGAACAGCCCCAGCGCGTAGACGATGAGGATGTGCCTCTCCAAGAACTGCCGCAGCTCGTTGTCCTCGTCGCTCAGGCAGTGCCCCAGCACGAAGTAAAAGGCGTACTGTGAAAACAGCGCCGCGTTCAGCTTGAGCCGCGTTGTCGCCGGGGAGATGAGCTCGTTCAGGAGGCGCAGGGCCGGCAGCGACTGGAGCGTCGGGAGCAGGATAGCGCACGTGAAGGTCAGGGCCAGGAAGTAACGCAGCAGGAGCCTGTCCGTCACGAGGGGCCGGATGAAGGGCGTCAGGATGTACAGCACCACGATGGCGTACAGGAACCACATGTGATAGTGGCCCCGCAGAAAGACGATCCAGAACGACTTTGCGTCCCAGGCCCCCCTGTGGGTGATCAGGGCGTACAGCGCCGACCAGAAGACGAAGGCCGTGACGATCCGGAGGATGTTCTTCGACCAAAGCCGCCGGATGGTGACGTTCCTCCCCGGGTCCAGGAAGAGGGCGCCGCTGAGCATGAACAGGATGGGGCTGACGGCGCACCGCGTCACCGCGTGGTAGAAGTTGCTGATCTGCCACTCCATGGACTGGATGGGGTAAGCCCGAAAGTCCACGGCGGCGACGTGGAGGGTGACGACGGAGAAGATGGCCGCGACGCGCAGCACATCAAGGTAGACGACCCTGTCCTTTTCCAATCCGCTGTGTTTCAAATCCGTACCTCCATTTCTGTGTGACCGATTCCGATTTTATCGGGTTGATTTATCCGAGTCCTCTCTAGGTGACGTTCTTCATCAGGTTCTCGTTCTCGCGGACAAGCAGGCGCATCAACCCGAACGCCCCGAAGACGATCACGATCAGGACCGTGGACAGCACGCTCGCCAGGCCGAAGCGCAGGTTCTCCGAGAAGTTGTAGATGAGTACCGTCAGGTGGTACCAGCGGGCGGAGATCAGGAAGATGACCGCGCTCACGGCCGTCATGGACCGCACGAACGTGTAGGACAGGCTTGACAGGAACGCCGGCCTCACCAGCGGCAGCACCACCGTGCGGAACACCGTCGCGGAGTCCGCGCCCAGGTCCGTGGCCGCCTCCTCGATGGAGGGGTCGATCTGCCGCAGGCTGTTCTCGCCCGCTTCTATGCCGATAGACATGTTGCGGAACATCAGGGCGATCACGATGACGGCCGCCGTGCCAGTCAGCAGGAAGGGGCGCTTGTTAAAGGCGATGATGTAGCCGATGCCCAACACGATGCCGGGCACGGCAAAGGTGAGCATGGAGGTGAATTCGATCAGGCGCTTGCAGTAGAACTTCTTGCGGATCAGCAGATACGAGATGACCATGGCCACAAGCGTCGTGAGTGGCATCGCGATTAGCGAGAGAACGAGCGAGTCCTTGATGTAAATCTTGCCCCGGTCGAAGACCGTGATGAAGTTGTTGAAGCTGAGGCTCATGTCTACGCCCCAGGTCTTGACCAGGGAGATCAGCAGCACCGTGCCGTAGAACATGAGGATCACCACGGTCAGCAGGAAGCAGACCGCAAAGCAAGCGCGGTCCAGCGCCCGCACGCGCGGGCGGTCTGTCGCGTTCTGCGGCTTGCCCGTCACGGTCACGAAGGATTTCCTGCTGATCCAGTAGCGCTCGATTAGGAAGGCCGTGACGCTGGGCAGGAGGATGGATATAGCGATCAGCGATCCCGTCCGGGTATCGTACATGCCGTTGATCTGCAGATAAGCCTGCGAGGACAGCGTGCTGAAATCACCGCCCAGGAGCTGAGGATTTCCGAAGTCGCTGATAGATTTGATGAAGACGATCAGGAAGGACGAGAACAGCGCCGGGATGCACAG
>JAFUYV010000100.1 GCA_017476945.1 Fretibacterium sp. | reverse complement strand
GGGGATGCTGAACGCGGAGTAGCTGTGGAGGACGGTTGCCCCACAGGAGGCACAGGCGTGCGCAGTGAAGTGGAGGAACTCATCAATGCCGTGGAGGACGAGGCGGACGACATAGACGATCTTGTCGATATCGTCCGTGACCAGCGGTACGCCATGAAGGGGCGCGACCCGGCCGGTGTGGATGACCTTATGAAGGAGATGCGCGAGGTCTTTTTCGACGTGCAGACCCAGGAGGGGCTGCGCGGAGGCCTTGCGAAGAAGATGGCCGCGCGGTGGGGGTGCGATCCGCGCGCGAGTTCATTAAGTGCCCTCATGGAGGAGGATGAACGCGCCCTGTTCAATGGGGCTGTGGACCGGCTGACCCAGTCCGTCTTCGTCCTGAAGTCGGAGATTTTGATCTTAAACGGCCTGGTCGAACAAAATGAAAAGTATACTTCCATGCTGCTCTCGGAGTGGCGCCGCCTGATGGGTGACGCCGCCAGCCCGCGCAGCGGGTTTCCTGCCGAGGCGGGCGCGATGGACTTCAGGGGGTAGAGGTAAATGAGCACTTTCGCGGGAATCGAGATGGGCAAGCGGGCTCTCAACGCCTTCCGGCTCGGGATGCAGACCGTTGGACACAATATCTCCAACATGGAGACGGAGGGGTACTCCCGCCAGAGGGTGAACTACTCCACCGTGCAGCCGATGGACCTGCCGGGCATTGGCCAGGTGGGCCAGGGCGTCCAGGCCGACGAGATCGTCCGTATCCGCGATGAGTTCCTCGATTTCCAGTACCGCTCCAACCAGGCTACCCTCGGCTATTGGGACAAGATCAACGAGCTTTACGACACCATTCAGAACTATATCGCCGAACCGGCGGGCGAGGGCGTGCGCGCGGCCATGAACACGTTTTTCGACGCGATGCAGACCCTCCAGCAGACCCCTGAGAATACGGCCGCGAGGCGCAGCCTGGTGGAGTCCGCCCAGTCGCTGGGCAACATGCTGGACTCGCTCGTCAGCGGCTTTGAGACATACAACAGGGCGGTGAATCAGGAGGTCCAGTCCTCCGTGGCGGAGGCCAACGACATCCTGTATAAAATCGCCGCCCTCAACAAGCAGATTTATCACGCGGAGGCGCTGGATCAAAACGCCAACGACCTATTGGACCAGCGCGACCTGCTTTTGGATAAAATTTCCTCCATGCTGGACGTTACCTACAACGAGCCGATGGGGACGAACCCCACGGGCGAGTTCTTCCTGACGCTCAACGGCCGCGCCCTGATTCAGGGCGACCACGTCCGTGAGCTGGTGGCCCACGCCTTCCAGTGGGACGGCCAGGTGTATTACGACGTGCAGGTTTCGGAGAACGAGTTTGACATTGTGAGCAACTGCACGGTGGCCGACGTGCTGGCCACGGGGCCGGACGGCGTCCATCAGCTCAACGTGGAGCGCGTCGCCAACGGCGAGGAATGGACCCTGGGCGGCGGCGACGCGAAGTGCCTTGAGACCCGCTCCGTCACCACGGCGGAGGTTACGGACGGCATCCTGCTCACAAAGGACTCCGAGGACATCCCCTACAAGCTCTCCTTCCGCACGCTGAAGGACGACGCCGAAAATCCGGTTACCCTTGTCGTCAAAATCGATTGGGACAGCACCGACGGCTGGACGCTTCGTGCGGAGAAAGATGGCGTCCAGATGCAGGACAGCTCTGCTGTAGATATAAAGAAGTCCTATGGGGACGATCTGACGTTGGAGGAATTGAAAGATTTTATTCAGTTTGCCATTGTTAAGGATACGGATTTAACGGATTCCGGCATGACCGTCACGCTGAATTCCGAGAAGACCTCGCTGATCATCGCCTCAGGGACCAACACGGACGGCAGCGGCCGTCCCATGGAGGTCGTCGACTACAGCGGGATGCTGGGGGCGCTGTCCGAAACGAAGTACGAGCTGAGCGACGTCGATATGCGCGTCCGCCCCATGGATGTGGACGAGGCCCTGGGCATCAGCGGCTCGTTCCGCATCCAGGTGGGCACGCAGGGGACCCGGGTGACCTCAAACCTCTTCTCCAGGACCGATACCCTGGGCGTGGGGGAGGTCATCGGCGAGCCGAAGAACGACGACCCCACGACCCACACGTTCCGCATCGGCGTCGGCAGCGAGCAGCTCGACATCACGGCCACCTGGAACAACTCGACGAAAAAGTGGGTGCTGTCCAGCGACGCCACCTCTTCGACTGCGGTGAGCGGCGGAAGCAACCTCTCCGTGACAGAGCTGACGAACTTCATCAGGGAGGCGGCCGCGGCCGTGCCCAATGCGAAGCTCAGCGTCGTGTCCAACACCAACGATTCGAGCGGGCAGTTTTATATCGACTCCACGGACTATCACCTCATCTCCATCTCCGACGTGGAGGGCAATTTGGCCGAGCGGATGGGCATCGTCAACAAGAACCCCGTTATCACCATCGACGTGGCGGCGTCGGACTCCCTGACCATCATCCGAAACAAGATCAATGAGAAGTATCAGGAGGCCTTTGGGCTGACGGAGCCGGAGCAGTGGGTTCACGCTTCGCTTCAGCAGGACAGCGACCAATCCTGGTATCTCTCGATCGCCGCCGACGTGGCGGGGGAGGCCCAACGCATCACCCTCATGGGCGAGGAGGGCGGCAGTATGCAGGTGCTCCGCCGCCTGGGGCTGACGGCGAACGAGCAGCTTGCGGACGGTTCCTACCGCGAGGTGGCGGCCATCGCCACAGAATCTCAGGACGCCTCTTTCACGTTTGACAACGTGCACTACCTTTCCTCAGATAATATGTTCAAGACGGCCCGGCGCATCCCCGCCTCGGGCAGCAGGACGGACTACAGCGCGTCGCAGGAGGTCGAGGTCTCCGAGGGGATGTGGTTCAACCTGAAGAACGCGGGCGTCACCACCGTCACAGTGCGCCACCACGTGCAGGGCGGCTCCATCAGGGCGCTGGAGGAGGCGCGCGACGGCCTCATCCCGGACCTGAAGGGGACGCTGGACGAGGTGGCCTATGGCTTGGTAACGAACCTCAACGCCTATCAGTACTCTGGCTATGGCATCGGCAGCGATATCACCATGACGGGCGTGGCCTTCTTTGATCCGCTCTCCACGAGGGCAGGCGCGGCGAAGGCGCTCTCTGTCAACAGCACGGTCGTTGCGGACAACGCGCTCATTGGCGCGGCGATGGGCAAGAAGGGCGAGGACGGCAAGGCTGTGTCCGGCGTCAGCGGCGGCTCCGGCGACGGCTCCAACGCGGGGCGCATGAACGGCGTCTCGACGGCTCGTGTGCTGAAGGACGGGACCGTCACCCTGGGCGGCGAATATGACGCGATGCTGGCGGAGATCGGCTCCAAGGCGGGGAACGCCAAGCTGATGTACACGGCGCAGTCCAGCCTGGCCGAGCAGATCGACCAGCAGCGCAAGGCCGTGTCCGGCGTGAACCTGGACGAGGAACTGATGGATATCGTGATGCTCAACCGCTCCTTCGGGGCCATGTCCCGCTACATCACCACCATCGACGAGATGCTCAACACGATAATCAACGGCATGGGCCTTGTGGGCCGGTAAGCCACTGCGGGAAAGCTTCTCCTGATTTTTCCGGCCCCCCTCATGCAGGGGGGCCTTTTGTCCGATTACATAATCAGGTATCGCTCAGGTTATAGCTAAGGAGGCAATCACGATGTACAGCCGCACGACCACCTCAGGAATGTATAACACACTCCTCAGCTCGCTGCAGGACAGCCTGGCCCACGTTCAGGACCTGCAGAGGCAGCTCGCCACTAACAATAAATATTCCAAGCTCTCCGACAACCCCTCGGCCGTCACGCGGGGGCTGGAGCTTCAGTCCACCCTCGATGCCACGGTGAAGTACATGCAGAACGGCCAGAACGCCATCTCGATGCTGAACTACTCCGAGGGGGCACTGAACAGCGTCCTCGGTGCTGCGGAGGACATTCGCGATCTCATCATCCAGGCGAGCGGCCCAGCGTTGACCTCCAGCGAACTTAACGACATCGTGGCCCAGATTGAGGCCAAGAAGCAGAATATCCTTGACGCCCTGAACACCAAGGTTGCGGGGCAGTACATCTTTGGCGGCACGAACACCTCGACGCCGCCTTTCTCCATGACCTCGGACGGCAGCATCGTCTACAACGGCTCGGATGAGCGCATCCAGTACGCGCTGGGCGAGGGGCTGATGGGTGACGTCTCCTTCACCGGCAGCGAGATTGTCCCCACGAACGAGAACACCTACTTCATCTGCAGCCACAAGGTCCCCCTGGACTGGGAGTGGACGGGGCGCGAGGAGAAGGTGCAGATCACGGTGGGCAACCGCACGCTGGCCGTCTTTATCCCGGAGCAGTGGGTGGACGAGGTCGCCGCGTCGAAAGCCCAGATGACGGACTACAACCGCTTCCGCGACCCTGGCGAGGTGAGCGGTATCAGCCTGGACGACCTGGCGTCGCTGGTCAACCGCTCGCTTCAGGAGCAGGGCGCGGACATGATCGTGACGGCCACCGTGGAGAAGGACATGACCACGGGCGAGCAGCAGATGTTCATCAAAAGCAACACGGGTGAGAAGGTCGGCATCACCGGCTGGACCGACACGGACTATATGCCGGTCTGTCAGAGCCTTTCGGGGCTGGCTTTTGAGACGCCCGGCGATTGGGGCTCCAATATCTTGGTCGGCAGCCAGAAATTGAGCCTTTCGGGGCTGGCGGACAAGACGCTCACCATTCAGTCCGGGGGAGAGACAAAGAGTTATACATTTGCCGCAGCGGATATTGCGGATAACGACACCTTAAGGGGCAGCATTGACACCGAGTTCGCTTCGCTTGGCATTACCGCCAGCGTGCAGGATGGCAAGCTGATGCTGGTCTCCGCAAGCGGGAAGGATATCAGTGTGGACGGCACGGCGGCGGCGCAGCTTTTGGGCTCCGCCCGCGTCAGCGAGGCGGCGGAGTACAGCGGCATTACGGGCACAGAGAGCGTCCTGGACTGGCGCGGCGGCAGCGGAACGCTTAAGATTTCCTTAGGTGGCGACACTCCTTATGAATTTACCCTCTCCAGCATGAACTCCATCTCGGACCTGGTCAATGACATCAACTCCACGATGCCCGCGGACGCGGGGGACCTGCCTGTGGCCTCCGTTGTCTCCGGCCGCCTGGTGCTTCAATCTAAAAAGGGGCAGATCACAGTCGAAGGCGAAAGCGCGGATATGAAGGCCCTGCTTGGCACGACGGCGGCCACGCTGAACAGCTCCACCAGCTCACTGTCCGTGACGCTGGGCTCCGACACCACCAACGCCGTGAAAATATACATGAATCAGGATGACACGCTTTCGGCCATCGCCGAGAAGCTCAACGCCGTTGACGGGGTCCTTGCGCGCACCTCGACGGACGGCAAACAGCTTGTTGTCGTGGCTCAGCGCGTGGGTGACCTGCCCGACGACCCGCTGCACGTGGACGAGGCACAGGAGTCGAAGCACTATCCGTCGATCATGCTTCAGGCTACGGGAGCCGCCAAGGCGCTCTTTGAGTTCAATGACGAGGGGGTTATCCAGTCGGAGCCCGCGACCCGCGCCGTGGACCACAGTCACATGGACGTGTTCGACGTGCTGGGCATGGAGACGGCCATGAAGAGCGTGGAGTTCAGCCTGGATCAGAAGCTGACGGTGAAGGAGGGCGAGCCTCTTCACTGGCGCGTGATGAGCGGCGGGCACACGACGGACATCACGCTGACCCCCGGCGAGTACACCATGACGCAGATTGCCGACCGCCTCAAGAACGCGGGGGCTGGATGGCTGGAGGTCACGGTGGACGTCGTGAACCCCAGCAGCACGAATCAGGACAACGTCGAGAAGGGCGTGGGCACCAACGACAGCGAAGCCGCCACGCAGCGCCTTGTCATCCGCGGTTACAACGGCGAGCAGGTTCTGTTCTTGGACATGAACGGCCAGCATTACGCGGACGAGATGGGGCTCTCCACGGCCCTGCGCGCAGAGGGGTACTCAAAGGACACCGTTGGCACGGGGACGAAGTGCGTCGTCTTCCCGTCGGCCCCCTGCGTGGACGACAATCTTGGGGTGAAGGTGCGCGTGCAGATGAACTGCGGCATGACCTATGACGTGAACCTGGTGAAGAAGGATGTGGTGGATCCCCAGACCGGCTTTGTGGATCGGGCCAGGGTGATGCAGCAAATCGTGAAGCAGGTCAACGCCCAGGAGGGCGAGAACATCATGGGCGTCACCATTCCCGTGGATGACAGCGGCAGGGAGATCAAGGACTCCGCCTCCATCTACTTCCTCTCCGGCGAGTCCTTCACGGTGGTGGATCTGCCCTTCGACGACCCGGAATGGAACGACTACTCCGGCGGCATCGCGGCGCAGATGGGCATCCACGGCGGCGTGACGGCCAACATGGCCAAGACGGCTTACCAGATGAAGGACAATATCACCCTCGGCGGCACGAACATTGTGACAGGTGAGGCAGAGCCCGCCTATTCCAACCCCAAGGTCGCCAGCGGCACTATCCGCTTCTCCAACCTGGCGCACAGCGTGGAAATCGACGTGGGGGCAAACGACACGGTGAAGGACATCATGGACCGTCTGCGCTCTCAGGCCGGGGACTGGCTCTACGTGAACTACTACGACACGCACATGGGCCAGGTGGACGCCCGGAACTCGGGCGATTATCCCCTCATCGCCATCTCCTCCGTGGACGGCTCGGCGGTCAGCGTCGTGGACGTGGATGGCCTTGACAGCGAGGGCAATAAGATACACATCGCGCAGGACTACCTGGGCCTCAGCACGGGCATCGAGGGCACGGTGGACCTCAGCGGCGTTGTGTGGATAAGGGATGAAGATACAGGGCTCATGACAACAAGCCCGGCGGACGCGCTCACCCTCAGCGTGGCGGGCTACGAGCACACCATCGACCTGACGGAGCTGCGCGATACGGACGGGAACGCCACAATCGACGCGAAGGACATGGCGGCCTTCATCAACGCACGGATGCAGGACTACGACGTGCAGGCCGGGATCAACGACGACGGCCAGCTTACCGTCTGGTCCCCGCGGGGATACTCGATTAAGATCGCGTTCGCGGACGCGGACGGAAACGACGTGACGACGAACTTCCTTGGCGCGGGGACGCAGGCTTCGACCTACTATCGCGGCGGGTACAACTTGGAGGGGGACGCGGCCACACGCACCTCCCCCGGCATCCACGGCCAGAACGCGACCATCCGCAGCGGGGCCAACACAACACGGCAAAACGCCTTTGGGATGCTGGACGACGTGATTGCGGCCGTGAAGTCCGGCAACCGGGACGACCTGGTGGAGACGATGATGCCGCGCATCGACAGCTTCATCGACGGCATCCTTGGGGTCATGTCCACTAACGGCGCGCTGGTGAACCGGTACTCGGCCAATATCGAACGTCAGGCCCAGAATAACCTCATCATGACGGACGAGTACGACACGCTGGTGAGGCCCGACTACAGCGAAGTGGCGTCGCAGCTGCTGCTGGCCAACTACGTCTACAACGCGAACCTGGCCGTCATCTCCCGCCTCATCCAGCCCAGCCTGCTGGACTTCCTGAGCTGATGCTCTCTCAACCACTCAAGTTCTTAGAACCAGGGGCCTTCAAAGGCCCCTTTAGTGTTAGACTATAAGGGAGCCCCGGGCCCGTTGAGGCCGGGAAAATTTCTGACGCCCGCGCGGCGTGAAGGTATGGGGATGAAATGGCAGAGACGACAATGAACACCGAGCGATTCGGCGAGGTTACCTACGAGGAGGGCGACGTCCTCGTGTTCCCCCGCGGGATTCCGGCCTTTGAGGACGAACACAAATGGATCCTTGTGGGGAGCGAGGACAACGCCGTGAAGTGGTTGCAGAGCGTCGGCGACGGCTCGCTGGCCCTGCCTGTGACGACGCCGGACGTCGTGCGGCCGGACTACAACGCCCGCATCCCGGAGGATGAGCTGACCCTGATTGGCTCCAAGGACCCCGCGGACCTGGCGCTCCTGATCGTGGTCTCCATCCCTGAGGCGGCGCCCTGGAACATGACGGCGAACCTGCGCGCGCCCATCCTGCTGAACCTCAAGAGCAAGAGGGCGGTCCAGGTCATCGCCCTGAACGAGGAGTATCCCATCCGCCACGTCATCTTCCCGGAGGATGTGCGGGAGAAGATGAAGGCTCAGGCCCTTGGAGGGGCCTCCTCAGCGGCGCAGGAGGCGCGGGGCTGATGCTGGTCCTCAGCAGGCGGATCAACGAGTCCATCCAGATCGGGACGGACATTGAGGTCATGGTCATCGACGTACGGGGCGATGTGGTGCGCCTGGGAATCACGGCCCCCCAGGCGACACAGATATGGCGCAAGGAGCTGTGGGACGTCATCGTGGAGGAGAACCGCGTGGCGGCGGAGGCGGCGAAGCGCTCCGTGAAGCAGGGGCCGGAGACCCCGCAGCTCCCCGTCTCGACCTTCTCCCGGCTCTCGAAGATCCCCACGGTCCACCCGGACATCAAAAAGGACGGGGAGTGAGCTGGCGGATACGCTCAATGGACAGGCGGGGCCTTGCGGTCCCGCTTTTGCCTTTTTGAGCGGCAATGGCATCAGGAAGGAGGCACTTTATGCGTCAGGAGACGATAGGGAACATTGTCGGGAACATCCGGCGGCGTCTGGAGGCGCTGCGCGAGATGACCGCAACGCCGGGGGAGGGCGTGACCCGCTTCCCCTTCACGGAGGAGGCGCGGCAGGCCAGCGAGTATCTGATGGGGGAGATGCGGGCAATGGGGCTCGCCGTCCGGCTGGATCCGTCGGGCTCGGTGATCGGCCGCTTGGAGGGCGAGCGCCCGGAGACAGTGATGATGGGCTCGCACCTCGACTCCGTGCTCCACGGCGGGGCCTACGACGGGGCCGCCGGGGTGGTGTGTGCCCTGGAGGCGGCGCGGATGCTGGTGGAGGATGGGGGCCAGCCCTGTCTCTCGGTTGAGGTGATCGCCACCAACGACGAGGAGGGGTCCCGCTTCCGCACAGGGCTCTTCTCCGGCAAGTTCATGCTGGGGCAGCTATCCCCCGATGACCTGAAGCGCCAGCACGACGCGGACGGCGTCAGCGTCTATGACGCGATGCGGCAGTACGGCCTCGACCCGGAGGCTGCCGCCAGCCCGGCGCGGGAGGACCTGAGGGCGTTCCTGGAGGTCCACATCGAGCAGGGGCCCGTGCTGGAGGCCGAGGAACTCCAGATTGGCGCGGTGTCCACCATCGTGGGAATAAGGCGGGCGCGGGTTGTCATCGGCGGCCGCGCGGACCACGTGGGGACCATGCCGATGGACATGCGCCAGGACGCCCTGGAGACGGCGGCGCGCGTCATCGCGGGGCTGGGGGACGCCGCGCGCAGCCTGCCCAACGCGGTGGCCACGGTGGGAAATCTCACCGTGGAGCCCAACATCATGAACATCATTCCCAGCCGCGTGGCCTTCACGGTGGACTTCCGCGGGGTGCGCCGGGCGGACATCGACGCGCAGTACGGCGGGCTGCTGGCCGCGCTGGAGCGGGAGACGGCGCTCATGAGGACCCGGTACTCCATCGAGGAGCTGCTGGACGCCGCCCCCGTGGACATGCGCCCGGAGCTGCGCCAGGCCATCCTGGCGAGCTGCGCGCGGCGCGGGTACGCCGCACGGGAGATCGTCAGCGGCGCGGGGCACGACGCCCAGGTGTTCGGCGCGCGTATCCCCGCCGCGATGATCTTCGTCCCCAGCAAAGGAGGGCGGAGCCACTGCCCTGAGGAGGAGAGCAGCGTGGAGGACCTGGCCCGCGCGTCCCTCGTCCTTCGCGACCTGCTGAACGATATCCTGGAGGGGAGGGCCGCCCTGTGAGGCTCACCGTCCTGACCGACAACAACACGTATATCGACCGGTATTATCTTGGGGAGCCCGCCCTTTGTTATTTCATCGAGGACGGCGGCGTGAGGCTGCTGTTCGACACGGGATACTCGGACGTTGCCGCGCGCAACGCGGAGGCGATGGGCATTGACCTGACGGCGCTGGACTGCGTCGTGCTCTCTCACGGGCACAACGACCACACGGGGGGCCTGCTCCGTCTGCCCAGGGGGGAGAGGCCTGCCAGGCTCGTCGCGCATCCGCGGGTCTTCGGCGAACGCCGGGCGGGCGGCCTGAGCGTCGGTTCCCCCTGCTCGCGGGGGCAGGCGGCGGAGCGGTTCCAGCTTCGGCTCTCGCGGGAGCCCGTCGCGGTCAGCCCCGCGCTCATGTTTTTGGGCGAGATCCCGCGCAAAAATGACTTTGAGGGCGCGCCTGTGGGAGAGGCGCTGCGCGGCGGGGAGTGGAAGCCGGACCTCCTGCCCGACGACTCCGCGCTCGCCTGCCGCACGGCGGAGGGGCTGGTTATCATCACGGGCTGCTCTCACGCGGGGCTCTGCAACATCCTCGAGCGCGCGAGGGCCGTCATGAAGGAGGCGCGGGTGCGGGCCGTCATCGGGGGCTTCCACCTGTTTGGCCGGAGCCGCCAGCTTGAGAGGACGATGGATTATCTCGCGGGATTGGCGCCGCGCCCGGAGCTCTACCCCTGCCACTGCACGGACTTCGCGGCGCGGTGCGCGCTGGCGGAGCGCCTGCCGGTACACGAGGTTGGGGTGGGCCTTTGCCTAGAGTGGTGAGGGGCAGGGGAGCGGCGTTAAAAATAATCCCCGCCGGGATTTTGACCGCTCACGGCGCGTGACTGATTTAATCGCTCACGGCGCGTGCCTGATTTAACCGCTCACGGCCGGGCCAAAGACGCGATAAAACATTTGACGCGGGGGAGGTACCCCCCGCGCCCCTTGAATTTCAGCTTGAGGCTCGACGCAAGGCTGGGGGCGGCGCGAAAACAAATCCCCGCCGCCCAACGGGACAGCGGGGACTTTCAGGAGATAAAACAGGTGAAACCGAGGAAGACAGGGCGCCGCCCTCACAACGACGCCTTATCTT
>JAFUYV010000099.1 GCA_017476945.1 Fretibacterium sp. | reverse complement strand
TACTCCGACCGCGAGGCCGTCCCGGACCACGAGGCCGACAAGCTGCCGCGCTTCGACGTCGTCGCCCAGTGTGAGGACGGGCGGCGGGTACATGTAGAAGTTCAGCTTGAGAGGGACAGGAATATGTTGCCGCGGACGCTCAACTACACCGCGCGGGACTACCTGCTGTGCACGCACGAGGGGGAGGATTACTCCTCCGCGCAGGTGATTTGTATCGTGGTCGCGGACTTCACGCTGTTCAAGGACACCCCGGCGTACCACACGCTGCACCGGATCTTGAACGTCGAGGACGGTGCGTGGCACATGCGGGGGATGGAGTTTCATTTTATCGAGATGCCGAAGCTGAGGAAGCGCCGCGGCGAGCCTGTAACGGGTCTGGAGCGGATGCTGTACTATCTTGGCAATATTGGAGGGGAGACGAGGATGCGGACGCTGGCGATGGAGGATACGCGTGTAGCGCGGATGGCGGAGCTGGAGGGTTTGTTCCGCCGGGACCCCAATCTCCTGCGGGACTACTGGGACCGGGAGCAGGCCCGCCGAGACTATAACCTCGCGCTGAGAAACAGTAGGATTGATGGGATACGGGAAGGTGAACTCAGGGGCGAACTCAGAGGCAAGCGCGAGGGGATAAGGGAAGGCAAGCGCGAGGGGATAAGAGAAGGCGAAATTAAAGGCAAAATCGAGGCACTGTCTGCCCTCGTCCACGATGGCCTTCTCACGCTCCGGGACGCGGCGCTGAGGGCGAATATCACCGAGGAGCAGTTCGCGGCGCAGATGAGCGCGGCGCAGTGATGAACGCAAAGCGGCGGGGAGGACGTGCCGCTTTGTGTGGCTTAACCCCCCGTCTTGCGCGGATGCGTGTTTGGTGTTATCCTTTCAAACATTGAAATTTGCGGGGCGATGAAGAGGACGAGTAGCCCTGCCCGGCTTCGGAGCCGGGCCAGCGTACAGAGAGGCGGATCCAGAGGGGGCAGGGCTCCCAGGGCTGAGAGGTTCGCCGCGCTGAGAGAGGGTGAAGACCACCTTGGAGCCTTTTTGAATGAGTGCCGGCAGGCAGCAGAAATGCCGGAAGGGGAGTGGAACCGCGGCCCGTGCCGTCTCCGTTAAGCGTTGCGCTTGATTGGGATGACGCGGGCGCGATTTATTATATTGTTAAAGGAGTGTTGTGTATGAACATCGTTGACCGGGCGCTGCGAAACTGGAAGCTCCACATCCTGGCGCTCATCCTGACCGTCATCGCGGAGCTGATCGGGCCCTATTCTTTTGATGTGGGCCCGGCAAAGCTGGTGGTGTTGCCGCTGCTGTACTCCTTCGCCCTGGGCGCCCTCTGCGGCCTGCCCGCGCTGAAGCTGCTGAGCAAGGACGATATGATCGAGACCTCCTCCCTTGTGGGCGTCACCTTCTTCTTCCTGATGGCGCGCTACGGCACGCTGGTGGGCCCCAACTTCTGGAAGGTCGTCCACTCCGCGCCGGCGCTCATCCTTCAGGAGTTCGGCAACATTGGGACGGTCTTCTTCGGCATCCCCATCGCCGTCATGCTGGGCCTTCGCCGTGAGGCGGTCGGGGCGGCCTTCTCCAACGCACGCGAGTCGAACATCGCCATCGTCGGCGAGAAGTACGGCATGGACAGCCCGGAGGGCATCGGAGTCATGGGCGTCTACGTCACCGGGACGGTCTTCGGCGCGCTGTTCTGCAGCTTCCTCGCCTCCTTCGTGGCCTCCACCATGCCGTTCTTCAGCCCTCAGGCCCTCGCGATGGCGTGCGGCACGGGCAGCGCCGGCATGATGTCCGCCTCGCTCGCGCCCCTCGTCAAGATGTGGCCTGACATGGCCGACGAGCTCTCCGCCCTGGCCGCGGCCAGCAACATGTGCTCCGGCCTGGATGGTGTGTATATGTGTGTGTTCCTCAGCCTGCCCATCAGCGAGTGGCTGGTCCGGCTCTGCGGCGTGAAGGAAGCGCCCAGCGTGCCCACGGGGGCCAAGAATTAAAAGGGGGAATGGGATTATGATGAAATCCAAGCAGATGGCGATCTTCCTGATTATCTGCGCAGTTCAGATTTTAATCGGCAACTGGGTGGGGTCCCAGCAAGGCCTCACGGTCTGGGGCGCTCAGGGCGCGGCCGCGTCGGCGGCGCTGCTTCAGGACGCCATCCCCGGCCTGCTGGTCCTCCTTGGGATCGTGGCCGGCGGCGTGCTGATCTACCATCTCATTCCCTGGAAGGGCCTGCCCGCCGTGGCGTACATCGTGACGCTGGGCTGCGTTGTCACCGTCCCCGGCTTCCCCGGCGCGGAGCAGCTCACGGCCTGGGTGTCCAAGATTAACTTCATCGGGCTTTGCACGCCCATCCTGGCTTATGCGGGGCTCGCGGTCGGCAAGGACATCGGCGTCCTGAAGCAGCAGGGCTGGCGCATCGTGGTGGTGGGGCTGTTCGTCTTTGTCGGGACGTTCATCGGCTCCGCCGTCATCGCGGAGCTGGTCCTGCGGGCCATGGCTCATTAGCGATCCTTTAGCGTTGAGCGGGGGTGCGCGATGACGGAACGGGAGAAGATGGTGGCCGGGATGCTCTATGACGCGGGGGACGATGAGCTTGCCCGGCTCCGGCGCAAGGCCCATCGCCTGTGCCAGGAGTACAACGTTCTGTACGAGGATGACCCGGCCAGGGAGGAGCTCCTCCGTGCGCTTATACCGGACGCCGAGGGGGATCTCTACCTCCAGGGGCCCATCTATTTCGACTATGGCGTCAACACGCACGTCGGGGAGAACTTCTATGCCAACTTCAACCTGACCGTGCTGGATGTTGCGCCGGTGGAGATTGGGCGGAACGTCCAGTTTGGCCCCAACGTCTCCCTCATGACGCCCGTGCATCCCCTCCGCTGGCAGGACCGCAACGAACACGTCTGGCCTGATGGCAGGACGGCGCTCCTGGAATACGCGAAGCCCATCACGATCGGCAGCAACTGCTGGTTGGCGGCGAACGTGACGGTGGCGGGCGGCGTCCGCGTCGGGGCCGGGAGCGTCATCGGCGCGGGGAGCGTCGTCACGCGCGACATCCCTCCGGACGTGTTCGCGGCGGGCGTGCCCTGCCGGGTTGTCCGCCCCATCACGGAGGCCGACGACATTATGCTCCGTCGGGAGCTGTTCAAGTAATTGGTGTAAGTATGAAATTTTAGAAGGTGTTGGTGAGATGTCAAAGAAGGAAAGAGCTGTCGCCGCGAAGGTGAACGGCGAGCTGATCGATTTGAGCCGCGCCCCCGAGGGGGCGGAGCTTGTGCTGGCGGACTCCGAGGAGGGACTGGATATCCTGCGCCACTCCACGGCACACCTGATGGCCCAGGCCATTGAGCGCCTCTACCCCGGCACGCACTTCGGCGTTGGGCCCTGCATCAAGGACGGGTTCTACTACGACGTGGACCTGCCGGATGGAAAGGCCATCACCGAGCAGGACCTTCCCACCATCGAGGCCGAGATGCGGAAGATCGCCGGCGCGCAGGAGCCGGAGAAAGTGACACGTCAGGATATGCCCCGCGAGGAGGCCCTCAAGTTCTTCCAGGACCGTGGGGACCCGTACAAGGCGGAGCTCATCTCCGAGCTCGACGCCCCCACAGTATCGCTCTACCGCCAGGGGGAGTACGTGGATCTGTGCCGGGGGCCCCACGTGCCGGACGTGTCGTATCTCCGAAACTTCAAACTGCTGTCCGTGGCGGGGGCCTACTGGCGCGGCAGCGAGAAGAACAAGATGCTCACCCGCATCTACGACACGGCCTTCGCCACGCCGGACGATCTGAAGGACTACCTCAGGCGCATGGAGGAGGCGAAGCTGCGCGACCATCGCAAGCTGGGTCGCGAACTGGACCTGTTCAGCCTGCACGAGGAGGGGCCGGGCTTCCCGTTCCTCCATCCCAAGGGGCTGGCGGTCCTCAACACCCTGACGGAGTTCTGGCGAAGGGAACACAACCGCCGCGGGCACCAGGAGATCCGCACGCCGCAGATCCTGGACCGCGAGCTGTGGATCCGCTCCGGCCACTGGGACCACTATCGCGAGAACATGTACCTGACGGAGATCGACGAGAAGCCCTTTGCCATTAAGCCGATGAACTGCCCTGGGAGCATCCTGGTTTACAAGACGCAGCT
>JAFUYV010000098.1 GCA_017476945.1 Fretibacterium sp. | reverse complement strand
CGTTGTGAGGGCGGTGCCCTGTCTTCCTCGGATTCACCTGTTTTATCTTTATCTCCTGAAAGTCCCCGCTGTCCCCCTTGGGCGGCGGGGATTGTTGTCGCCGTGGCCCTCCCCGCGTGCCCAACCTGAGGGGGTGGTACACTAAGAACAGGGAGGCGGTGGGCGAGGGATGACGGGATATGGAGGCAGCGGGGCGCCGGTGAGGAAAAGAGGGCGGGGCGGCCGTGCCTTTACGCTGGTTGAGCTCATGATAACCCTCGCCCTCCTTGGGCTGCTGGGGACGGCGGTGGGCCTTGGCGTGGGGGCTTTGACCCGTCAGACGGCCAGACGGGAGGCGGAGCGCGCCATGCACTGGCTGTACGGCGTCCTCCTGCGGGCGGACCGCATGGGGCGGCAGTTCTCGCTGCGCGTCCAGGGCGGGACCGCCCTTGTCGTTGACTGGGGAACCGGAGGGGAGCGGCTGGAGGCCAGCGGAGGCTGTTCGTTCTCCCGCCTGGGCAGCGCCACGGGAAGGGCGGGGGACCCCATCGTCTATTCCCCTGTCTGGGGGACTTTCACCCCGGCGCTGACCCTTCAGGTCCGCGGGCCCGGAGGGGACACCTTCTTCCTGCTCCTGTCCGGGCAGGGCAAGCTGCGGCTCTCAGGTTCGCCATGATCGGTGAAAAACTCAGGTGAAGGAGAGGCCAAAATGAGCTATAATCAGGGTGATGTATACCCCGGAGGTGAGTTCTCGTTGAGTTCCATTCCCACAAAGGGCAAGCGGGTTTTGAACGTGCCCAACATCCTGAGCCTTGTGCGCGTGTTTCTCGCGCCGCTGGTCCTGTTGTTCCTCTCGCTGAGGATCGACGCCGCGGTCCCCTTGCCGCGCTTCCTGCGCGACGCCCTGGAGATGCCGCTGACCTGGGGGGACCTTCTGGCCGGGGTGGTGTTCATCACGGCGGCGCTGACGGACTCGCTGGACGGCTACATCGCGCGCAAGCATCGCCTGGTGA
Organism: Fretibacterium sp.; assembly: GCA_017476945.1. GTDB lineage: Bacteria > Synergistota > Synergistia > Synergistales > Aminobacteriaceae > JAFUYV01. The sequence goes on along the minus strand of JAFUYV010000098.1, from coordinate 9,823 downwards.
CGACGCTGGGAAAGTTCATCGACCCCCTGGCGGACAAGGTGCTGGTCATCGCGGCGATGATCGCCCTGGTGGACCTTCATCGCATCCCGGCCTGGATCGTCCTGGTGATCATCACCCGTGAGTTCGTCGTGACAGGCCTGCGGCTGGTGGCCGCCGCTGAGGGCGTCGTCATCGCGGCCTCCCGGGGCGGCAAGCTCAAGACGGTGTTCCAGGTCGTCGCGCTCTCCATGCTGATCTTGAAGGTCCCCGGCGGGATGCTCGTCATGTGGGTGGCCATGCTGCTGACGCTCTGGTCCGGGATGGAATACCTCATCGACGGCAGCCGCATCCTGATGGAGTGAGCCGTCTTGAGCTGGGAATCAACCCTCTCCGGCTGTTCCCTGGCGATGGATGCCTTCGCGGCCTCGCTCTGTATCGGCGCCTCCCTTCCCGGGCGCGCGCGGGGCCGGGCCCCCGGCGCGATGTGGCGGCTGGGGCTGGCCTGTGGGGCTTTCCAGTTTTTCATGCCCCTTCTTGGGCAGCTTTTGGGCGAGTTGTCAACGCGGTGGTTCCCGGCGGTGGACCATTGGCTGGCCTTTGGGCTCCTGGCCTTCGTCGGGGGAAACATGGTGCGCGGTTACTTCAGGGACGGGGAGACGGAGATCTCCGGGGCTGTGGACAGCCTTTTGCTCCTGCTCTCCCTTGCGTTGGCGACGTCCATCGACGCGCTCGTTGTCGGTGCGAGTTTCGCGCTCGCGGGCCTGCCCGTGGTGGAGCTGGCCGTGACCGCCGGGGCGGCGACAGCCTTGGCCTGCGCCGCGGGCGTGTGGCTGGGGCGCTTTGCCGGGGTCCGTCTGGGCCGGAGGATGGAGCTCCTGGGCGGGCTGCTCCTGATTGCCATCGGGCTGGAGGTCCTCGTGTCCCACCTCATGGACCACGGAGCGCTGGTCGGCTGATGGTGAAAATCCGGGGAGGGCTGTGCCTGTGTTGAGAAAAAGCCTGTTTGATGGCAAGAGGGTCATGATCTTCGATATGGACGGCACGCTGATCGACTCCGTGGGAGTGTGGAACGCGGTGGACGAGGAGCTCATCCAAAGGATACGGACGAACGGCGCGGAGGTGGGCGATGTCCAGCGGCAGCGCGACGAGGCCCTGCGCCGCCTCAGCCGGGAGGAGAACCCCTATATGGCCTACTGCGCCTTTCTGGGGGAGCGGTACGGCTCGCCCATGAGCGCGGAGGAGATCCACACGCTGCGCTACGCCATCGCGCGGGACTGCCTGCAGAACAGGGTCGATTACAAGAAGGATGCCGAGACCTTCATCCGGCGGCTGAAGGCGGCGGGGTACGTCCTCGCCATCGCCACCGCGACGCGGAAGGCCAACCTGACTATCTACCGGACGCAGAACAAAAATATCATGAGCAAGGCGGCGCTGGACGAATACTTCACGCTCATCTACGCCCGCGAGGACGCGAGGGAGATGAAGCCCAGCCCGGAGATATACCTGCGCGTCATGAACGAGCTGAGGGCCCGCCCGGAGGAGTGCCTGGTCTTTGAGGATTCCCTGGTGGGCATTGAGGCCGCGCGGAACGCCGGCATGGAGTCGGTGGCGGTCTACGACAAGTATTCCGACGGGGAACGCGCCCGGATTGACGCGCTCTCCACCTGCCAGGCCAGGGGGTACGCGGAGCTGATCGCGCTGCTGTGACTTGGCGCTGAGGTTATGCGGCAAAAAACGAGAGGGGCCCGACGGGCCCCTCTCGCACGTTCGATATCTGCCGGCTATTTAGACGATGAGGATTGGGTGGTATCCGTCAGCGTGCCGCCGGTGACGGAGTAAACCCCTCCGTGGATAACCCCGTCGGTCGTGACCGTGCCGCCGGTGACATAGATGCCGGTAGCGTCGCTGTAGTCCGCGTCCAGTCCCGCGACGCCTCCGCCAGGGCTGGCACTGCTGACCTTGGCGGTCAGGTTCCCGCCCTTGACGACGATCCAGCCGTTGGAGTCGATGCCGTCGCCGTCATTGCCCTTGGAGGAAACGGTCAGGGTTCCGCCATTCATCGTGAAGACGGAGACGCCGTCCTCGTTGACGTTGATGCCGTCATCCTCAGCCTCAACCTCGATGGTCCCTCCGTTGACCGTCAGATGCAGCTCCGAGTCCAGCCCCTCATAATCCGAGGAGATCGTCAGCGTGCCTGTGTCCGCGTCCCCTCCGTCAATGTTCATCGACACAAAGGAGTAAAACGCGCCGTCCATCTTCCAGCGCTTGCTCTGGAGGGTCACGCTGATCGAGTTTTCACTTTGCTCGTCGTCATCCTTTGCCTTGGGCTTCAGCAGGCGGTAAACATTGGTCCCGGTAAAGGTGTTCGTCGTGCCGTCCGCGATGACGACATTGGCGCCCGCCGGGGAGGTGTCCACCGCGGTGGCGCTGGTCACGCTGCTTGGGCCGCACTCATAGAGGTTGTGGAACACCAGCGCGGGGGCCACAGCGCATTTCACCGTGACGCCGTTCAGGATGAGCGTGACCTTGTCGCTGGTCGTAACATCGTCCTTGTCCTCCTGAAGGTCAACCCATATCTGACCCTTCCACTCCCCCTTGAGAGTGTACGTCCCCGGCTTTGTGATGTGGAGCACGGGGTGCTTGTAGGCCTCTGAGGCCGGGTGCATCATGTCTGTTGGGATGCCGTCGGACTCTGCCGTGGCCCGGACCTGGCCGTTGGGCTTGCTGGGGGGAGTCTGGCCGCCTTCCGGGGCCATATCGCCAGGGGCCCCCCTCTCACCGCCGTTTTCATTCTCCTGCGGTCCGCCGCCGCCAAAGCCGCCGTCGTCGCCGGGGCCGCCCCCACCGCCGCCAAAGTCGCCGCCGTTCGAGTAGGGCAGGGTTCCGAAGATATAATCCGTGTAGCCCTCCGCGGTGTAGTAATAGGCGTATTCCGGGTCATCGTCGTAGGTGACCGTCTTAAACCCGCTCTCGTCCAGCTCCGGGTAATAGACGATATCATGCGCGACGTAGACGGCATACTTCGCCAGATTTTTGTTCACCGCCTTCAGATCGTCCTCGCTGATTTCCTCTCCGTCGACTCCTACGGTATAGTATTCGTCCGCCCGGCTGGGCTCTATGTGCCGGACAAGGTCAAACGATTTCAATGTGGTGCTGTCAGCCATATTGACCATGCCCGCGACAGAGACACCGGCCGTTAATGAGCCGAGGTCGATGGTGTACTCTGGATTGCTGGCCGAACTGGCCGCCAAGCCCTCTCCCGCCTCAAGCATCTTCTGGACCGTCTCGCTCGTTGGGCCTTCCTCATCATCCGACGGGCTGGAACTGCTGCTCGACGAGCCGCCGCAGCCGCCCAGCGACAGCACCAGCGCGGCGATCGCCAACAGGGCCAGCCACTTTTTCATTCCATCCATCCCTCTCAATTCCATGACCTCCTGAATTAAAATTTTCTCCAGGTCCATTGCCCGGAGAAGCAAGAATATTATACACGATTGTTGTATACGATGTATGCCGCTGGTTTCGGCCTGAGGACGCTGGGGCTCTCAGCCCCGCGGAGGCACGCGATACACGATGGCTGTCAGCGCCGGGATGACGATGAGCGTCAGGATTGTGCTGACCGTCAGGCCGGACATGATGGTGACGGCCATGGGGCCGAACAGCCGGTCCCAGATGAGCGGGATCATGCCCAGCACCGTCGTTAGCGCCGACATCGCCACAGGGCGTACGCGGCTCAAGGCGTCCATGACGATGGCCTCGTACTTGTCCCGTCCGGCGGCGAAATCCGCGCTCACCTGGTCAAGCAGGACGATGGAGTTCTTTGCCAGCATCCCCACCAGGCTCAGCACGCCGACGATCGCCACAAAACTCAGGTCCATCCCGGCCGCCCGGATGCCGATGCCGACGCCCGTCAGGATCAGCGGCAGGGCGCAGAAGATGATGAGCGGCTGGCGGAAGCCGTTGAACAAAAACACCATGATGATGAACATCAGCACGACGGAGGGCAGGAAGGCCGACTCCATCCCAGCCATGGACTCGTCGAACAGCTCCTTCTCGCCGCCCCATTCGAGGGAATAGCCTATGGGCAGCTCTATCGCCTCGATGGCCGGACGGACGCGCCTCTGCATCGCGTCGGCGTTCCGGCCCAGCTTCACCTCGCTGGCCACGGTGATGACGCGGCTGCGGTCCCTCCGCATGATGATATCGTCCTCAAAGGCCACGTCCAGGTTGGAGAACACCGTCCCCAGCGGCACGGAGGCGTTCGCGGCCGGGGCCCAGACGGGCAGGGAACGAAGCAGGTCCACGCGGTTGCGCTCCTCCGGAATCAGCGCCGCCTTGATGGGCAGGGACTTGTCGCCGTCGCGGAACGCCCCGATGGTCAGGCCCGCCGTCGCGGTCAGAAGGGCCTGATTGACGGCCGGGCGCGTGAGGCCCAGGCTCTGCATCTGGTCCTTCAGCACGACGGGCCGCAGGACCTCCACGGGCTCCCGCCAGTCGTGGCGGGCGAAGCTGCTCGCCGGGTCATCCTCCATAATCTGCCGCGCCCGTTCCGCCAACTTTCTCAAGACAACGGGGTCGTCGCCGTAAAAACGCGCCTCCAGCTTGGGCGTCATGCCGCTGCCGCGGGCAAAGTTCCGGCAGTGGCCGTTGACGGTGGGCATACGCTCTTCCATGAACTTCTGAGCGCGCAGCAGCACGGGCCGCGTCTGTTCCTGATTTGTGACCTCCACGACGAGCTGGGAAAAGGCGTTGTTGGGGTCGGGCGGCGAATAGGTCAGCATAAAGCGAACAGCCCCCCCGCCAATGAAGCTGGATACGTTCTTCACCTCCGGCTGGGAGCGGAGGAACTCCTCCATCTGCGCGGTCACGCGGCCCTGTTCCTCCAGCGTTGTGCCCTGGGGGCCCCAGAGGTCGGCCATGAAATAGACGGTGTTGGCGTCGGGAAAGAGGGACTGCTCCAGCGTCATGAACTGGTACATGGCCACGCCGAACAGCGCCAGGGTCGTTCCCACGGTGACAACGCGGTGTCCGAGGCACCATTCCAAAAACCTCCTGTAGGCCCGGAACAGGAGGTGGTCATAAGGGTCGGCGTCCCTTTTTTTCGTCGTTTTCAGCACGAGCTTGCCCAGCACCGGTGTCACGGTCACGGCGGCCACCCAGCTCAGCGCCATGGAGATCGCCACGACCTGGAAGAGGCTGCGGCAGAACTCGCCCGACATGTGTGCCGAGAAACCTATGGGAGCGAAGGCCATGATCGCGATGAACGTGCCGCCCAGCATGGCCCATATCGCGCCGTTCACCGACGCCGAGGCCGCGTCGTCCGCCGTCATGCCGCGCTCCACGCCCACCAGCATCCCCTCGGTCACGACGATGGCGTTGTCCACCAGCGAGCCCAGGGCGATGATGAGCGCCGAGAGGGAAACGATCTGCAGGAATATCCCGGCCTGGTTCATCACGGCGAAGGTCCCCGCCACGGTCAGCAGCAGCACCATGCCGATGATGAGCCCCGACCGCAGCCCCATGAACACCAGCAGCACCCCCACGACGATGGCCAGGGATTCCGCCAGGTTGACCAGGAAGTCCTGTATGGAGGCCGTCACCTGGTCGGACTGCATGTAAACCTCCTCCAGCTCGATGCCGACAGGGCGAAACGCCTCCAGCTCCTTCAGCCGCTTTGAGACGGCGCGGCCCATGTCTACGACGTTTCCGCCCTCGACCGTCGCGATGCCGAGGCCCAGCGCCGGCCGGCCGTTGAAGCGCATCCTGAACGTCTGCGGGTCAAGATAATCCCGCCGCACCGTGGCGACCTCCCGGAGGCGGGTCAACGTTCCGCCCGTGCCGCCGATGACCAGGTCGCCGATGTCCTCCACGGAGAGGATCGCGCTGGTGGGGGAGACTCGGACGTAACGGTCGCCCAGGGTCGTGCTGCCGATGGCGCTGAGGGTGTTCTGCTGGTTCAGGACGTTGAAGACGGCCGTTGGGGAGAGGTTCAGCGCGGACATCCGGCTTGACGAAAACTCAACGTAGATGCCCTCCTCCTGCTCGCCCAGGATCTGGACGCTGGCCACACCGGGGACAAGCACCAGCTGCTTCTTCAGAAAATCGGCGTAGTCGTAAATCTCCTTCATCGTATAGCCGTCGCCCACAAGGGCGTAGAACTGGCCGTACACGTCGCCGAAATCGTTGTTAATCATAATTGTGCTGCCGGCGGGCATGGAGACCTGTACATCGTAGAGTTTCTGGCGCAGCGTGTCCCAAACCTGGGGCAGCCTGTCCGACGTGTATTCATCCTTGATGTCCACGTAGATGATGGCCAGGCCTGGCGTGGAACGGGAACGGATGTGCTTCACCTCGCTCATGGCCTGCACCGCGTCCTCCACACGGCTGGCGGCCTCCTGCTCCACCTCATGGGCGTTGGCGCCGGGATAGACCACCGTGACGACGGCCGTTTTTATCGTGAAGGCCGGGTCCTCCAGCTTCCCAATTTGAAAGTACGCCAAAATCCCCGCGATGGCGGTGAGGGCGCAGAGGAAGAGGACAACCGCCCAGCGCTTAATGCTTGCCCGCGCGATATCCATTATTGGGGCCTCACTTTCTGCCCTTCCCTGAGGAAGTGGACGCCCGCCGTGACAATCACGTCTCCATCATGAAGCTCCGGCCCGGATATCTCCAGCGAGCCGTCGTTTCGGGGGCCGCCCACCGTCACCGGCACGCGGTGAACCGCCGTGCCGTCATAACGCCAGACGAAGTTATCCGTCCCCTCGTTCAGGATGGCTGTCGCGGGCACAAAATATTTCCCCTCGGACTGCGCCTTGTTCCCAGGGCAGAAATCCACCTCCACGGTCACGGCCATTCCCGGCAGGAGGTTCACGTCCGGCTGGCGGGGCATGACGGCCGTCACGGGGTAGGTGTTGGTGCGGGCGTCGGCCTGGGCCGAAAACTCCTTGACCTTCAGGGGGAACACGCGGGCCGGCATGGCGTCGAAGCGGGCGGAGAGCGCGAAGAGCGTGCCGTCGCCCTCCAGCAGCGTTTTGAAGTCCTTCACGGCCGGGATGGGCGCCAGCAGAATATCGTTATCCGGCATATTGAAGACGATCTCCAGCGTCGAGATGTCCTGGAGGCTGAAGATAGGCTGCTGTGCCGCTATGTTCTGGTTGTTCTCCACCATGCGGTCGGCTATCATGCCGTCAAAGGGGGCGCGGAGCTCCGTGTCCTTCAGGGCGTCGCGGGCGGCGGCGGTCTGAGCCGCGGCCGTGTTCACCGCTGAGCGGGTGACGTCAACCTGGGTCTTGCTGGTGTCGTACTGCGACTTGGAGATGGCCCGCTGCTTGTAGAGGTTCTCGTAGCGGGTGAAGTTCGTCTGCGCGTCGCCGTACTGCGCCTGAGCCTGGGCCTGGGCGCTCTGCGCCTGACGAAGCCGTGTCTGGAAGTCGCGTGGGTCCAGCGCCGCCAGCAGGTCGCCCTTCTTCACGGACGCGCCCTTCTCCACGGCGATGGTCCTCAGCGGCCCGGACACGCGGAATGACAAATCGACGCGTTTCCCGCCCTGGAGCGTGCCGAAGTAACGCCGGATGCCATCGTCCCCGCCACCGCCCAGCGTGACGGTCCGCACCGGGCGGACGACCTCCGGCTCCGGCGCGGACGCTCCTTCCTCTCGGAGGCTGCCCAGCCCAAAACACACCGCCGCAACGACGCAGAGCCCCGCCGCGAACTTCAGAAATTTTCTCATGTAGATGACCTCCCTGTAATCTCTGTTGGACGAGGGGACGTGGATACGGGCAAACGTGGGGAAGAAGACTGCCGTCGTCTCTTGTGTCCCGCGGAGATCAGCGGCAGAAAGATAAGCGGCAAGTTCCTTCCTATTATTTATTCCTCCCGTCCTCAGTCAAGTGCTATTCTACATCGCCCGGTCAGGACCACGGAAATCCCGGTTGGACAAGGGGGGAATGGCGGATGCTGCGCATTTGTGAAAGGGCGCGCGGGCGCGAAAACGGCCCCCGCAGCGCGAGGGCCGTTAAGTTCTTAACCTAAAGTTCCCGCTTCCACTTCGTCCCCTGGGGCGTGTCCTCAAGGACGATGCCTTGGGCCTTGAGCTGGTCGCGTATCTCGTCGGAACGGGCGAAGTTCTTCGCCTTGCGGGCCGCCGCGCGCTCCTCAATCAGCCGCTCGATCTCCGTCCGGCTCAGCCGGCTTCCCTGCGGATCCTCCGGCGAGCTGGACTCCGCGTCGTCCGGGCCGATGACGCCCAGGATGCTGTCGCAGGTCTCCAGGGCTCCTTTGGCCTCCTTGAAGAACTCCGCGGGCAGGGTCTCGTGATCCTTCAGGGTCGTGTTGATGAGGTGCACCACCTCGAAGAGCACACCCAGCGCCGCCGCCGTGTTGAAGTCGTCGTCCATCGCCGCGTGGAAGTCTGCGTCCAGTATTGTGAGTTTCGCGCTGAAGGCTGCCAGGTCAAAACCGGCGGCATCTCCGGTGCGGTTCCTTGCCGCGAAGTCGAGGTCGCTCCTGCAGTTCCTCAGCCGCGCCACGGCCGCCGCCGCCTGCTCCAGGCCCTCCGGCGCGAAGTTGATGGGGCTCCGGTAGTGGGCGCTCAGCATGAAGAGGCGGATGGCCAACGGCGGATACTTCTCCAGCGCCGAGCGGGCGGTGAGGAAGTTCCCCAGGGACTTGGACATCTTCTCGCTGTCGATGAGCAGGAAGCCGTTGTGCAGCCAATAGCGCACGAAGGGCTTGCCTGTCGCCGCCTCGCTCTGGGCCACCTCGTTCTCGTGATGGGGGAAGAGCAGGTCCACGCCGCCGGAGTGGATGTCGATGGTCTCACCGAGGTACTTGGACGACATGGCGCTGCACTCGATGTGCCAGCCCGGCCGTCCCCGGCCCCAGGGGCTGTCCCACGCGGGCTCGCCGGGCTTCTCGCCCTTCCACAGGGCGAAGTCCAGCGGGTCGTGCTTGACCTCGCCGGGCTCGACGCGCGCGCCGGCTTCCAGGTCGTCGAGGTTCTGCTTGCACAGCGTGCCGTACTTCGGCCAGCTCCGGACATCAAAGTAGACGTCGCCCCCGGACTCGTAGGCATGTCCGTTGTCGATGATCTTCTGAATGGTGGCGATGATCTCCGGGATGTGCTCCGTGGCGCGGGGGGCCACCGTGGGGTCATGGATGCCCAGCGCCACGGCGTCCTTGCGGTATTCCGCGATGAAGCGCTCCGCCAGCTCCGGCACGGTGATTCCCTCCCGGTGAGCGCGGTGGATCATCTTGTCGTCGATGTCCGTGAAGTTCTGGACGAACGTCACCTTATATCCCAGGTGCTCCAGGTAACGCCGCAGCACGTCAAACACGATGAACGGGCGGGCGTTGCCGATGTGAAAGTAGTCGTAGACGGTGGGGCCGCAGCTGTAAAAGGAGACTTCCCCCTTCTTGAGCGGGACGAAGGGCTCCTTCCTGCGCGTCAGATCGTTATACAGCGTCAGGCTCAAAACATTACACCTCCAAAATTTGCGCTGTTCGCTCCGCTTATTTTACACCGGTTTAGTAAGATTTAAAATCCGGCTTGCTGCCGGGTCTTAGACGTCCCGCAGCATCGTCACGGCGCAGTAGATGAGCAGGAGGGCCATCGCCGCGTTGAGCGCCCGGCCGTGCTGCCTGAAGAGGCGGTCGAACGCCGCGCCGAAGAGCGCCCAGCACGCCGTGGACACCAGACTGAACACCGCCAGCAGCACCACGAAACCCGCAATGGGAAGCAGGCCGCGGTAGTGGGGGAGGATGAACGACGCCATGACCGTGAGGCCGTAGGAGATGACCTTAAAGTTGACGAACTGCAGCATGACGCCGGAGACGAACAGGCGGCCGG
>JAFUYV010000097.1 GCA_017476945.1 Fretibacterium sp. | reverse complement strand
GCAGCGGTCCAAGCTCGGCGCGTATCAGAACAGGCTGGAGCACACCATCAACAACCTGAACACGGCCAGCGAGAACCTGACCTCCGCTGAGAGCCGCATCCGCGACACGGACATGGCCAAGGAGATGATGAACTTCTCCAAGCTGCAGATCATGCTCCAGGCCGGGAACTCCATGCTGGCACAGGCCAACCAGCTCCCGCAGAACGTCCTGTCGCTGGTCCGGTAAGTCAGCCTAAATCAACATCATCACACGGTAAGCGGTAACCATCGGGGAGGGGACAGGGCTCCCCTTCCCCCTTTCAGTTCTGAGAGTTGGTGAAGGAGATGAGGATAAGGCCGGGACACCCGCCGGACGGTTCCCCGCCGCCGGAGCTGAACGTCAGGAAGCTCCTGGAGCGGGTCAAGAACATTGAGCTGGGCAAGCTCCAGCCGGAGACGGCGGCGGGCATTGAGGGCAAAGTCCAGCCGGAGCAGGAGCAAAACGGCCTGACGAAGGACGAGCTGAAGGACGTGCTGGACAAGACGCTGGAGGTCGTTGACCTGCTGGCGCCGCGGCGCCACCTGGAGTACGAGGTGGTCGAGGAGGCGGACATCGTGCAGGTCCACGTGGTGAACACGGACGACGGCAGTATCGTCCGCAAGATCCCGTCCGACGCCATCGTGAAGCTGGTGGAGCAGATCCACAAAATCCTGGCGGACCGCTTCGAGATCGAGGCGTGAGCACGGCGAAAAGCTATTGACAGGGCAAAAGGTTTAAACGTACATTGACATGGTATAATAGAAGTGCCCGGGAGAGCGCGGGTGGTAAAAACTGGCGTCGGTTAAGGGGGGGTGCCCATAACCGACTTAAAAGCCAGAAAAGGTTATAGGAACCTTATTTTTTTATCGAGTTGATCAGTGCCGCTATCGCTTTAATGACCAGAGCGACGGCCCGAAGTAATTCGGAAAAGCTCTTCTCCGCTCTCACCCCCAATCTTGCCGGGGGAAGTCCCTTTTTTCGGCGGCCCCCCGGCAAGCTGCCAAGGGTCTCTCCTAAACCGTGTTTCTACGGCCTGACCCTATTCTACCATATCAAAGCTACCCGTTTTAAGCCATCTTTCCCTGTCAGACAGAAGCGGCAAGGACGAACGCAGTCCAAGGGGGAAACATGGACGAACGCTACGTGATGAACAGAACAAAATTTCTTGACCTATGCGCCTCCCGGCCCTGGCTGGAGGTCCAGACGGCGCTGAAGAGCGGCTCGGACCCCAACACGGTGGGCCGGGACGGCGTGTCCGCGTTGATGCTGGCCGTGTCGAGGAACCCCCATGGCCGGACGCCGCGGGTCCTGATCGAGTTTGGTGCGGACGTGAACGCGCGGTGCGGTGCGGACCGCCCTGGGACGCCGGGCTACACGCCGCTGCTCATGGCCGCGCGGGAGGCCGTCAACCCGGAGGGAATCATGGCGCTGCTTGAGGCGGGGGCGGACGTGGAGGCGCGCGGCGGGGACAGGAGGACGGCGCTGTCGCTGGCGGCGGAGCGAAATCCCAACCGGGGCGTTCTGCTGGCCCTGATCCGCGGCGGCGCGGACGTCAACGCGGAATGGAAGGACGGGATAACGCCCCTGATGCTGTCCGCAAAGGGAAATCCGGACGCCGTGGAGGTCCTGCTGAGGAGCGGGGCGTACATTAACAGGAAGGACAGGGACGGGCGGACCGCCCTGATGTACGCGGCGGCGTACAGTCCCAATCCGGACGTCATTCAAGCGTTAATCAAGGGCGGAGCCTCGGCCAACGCGAGGGCGGCAAACGGCTGGACGCCGTTGATGTACGCGGCGGCGCACAGCTCTGAGCCCCGCGTCCTGCGAGAGCTTCTGCGGTGCAGGGCGTTCGTGAACGCGCGGACGGAGGACGGCCGGACGGCGCTGGCCCTCGCGGTGCTGCGGAAAGCGGACCCGGAACGGCGCCCCACCCCCGCCTTTATCAGGGAGCTGGTGAAATTTGGCGCGGACCCCAGCGTAGAGATTGATGGGCAGAGGCTTGACGTCTTTGTGGAGCGCAGCCCCAGCTTCCGCGGCGCCGCGGCCCTGGATGTGCTGAGGGCCGCGGGCTGAGGAGATAAACGTCATGACGATGGATACGGGGGCATTTTTCGAGCTCTGCCGGGCCGGCTCCACGGGCGAGGTGCTTCAGGCCGTCAGAAATGGGGCGGACGTGGGGGCGCGGGATGAGGACGGCAACACGGCCCTGATCTTCGCGGCGTCGGACCGCCCCCGCCTCGGCACGATAAGGGCGCTGGTGAACAACGGCGCGGCCGTGAACGCCAGGAACAGCGGCGGGTTCACGGCGTTGATGTACGCGGCCGCCAGGACGGCGCGGCCGGAGGTGGTTACCCTGCTGCTCAACGCGGGCGCGGAGGTGGACATGGCGCTGGCCAACGGATGGACGGCGCTGTCGTTCGCCGCGGCGGCGATCCCGGACCCGGAGGTGGTCAGGGCGCTGTGCCACGGAGGGGCGCTGGTCAACGCGAGGACGGAGGACGGGACGACGGCCCTGATGGTCGCGGCGGAGCGCAACCCGAACGTGGACGTGGTGAACGAACTTATCCGGCACGGCGCGGATGTGAACGCGAAGGACAACTGCGGCCGGACGGCGCTGACCGGCGCGGCCCTGAGAAATTCAACCCTTGTGAGCGATCCGGACCCCAACCCGGAGATCATCGACGCGCTGCTGGACAATGGCGCGGACGCGGACGCCGTGTGGGACGGGGACCGGGCCATTGACATCGTGAAGAACAGCCCCTATCTGCTGGGCACGGACACCCTGGAGCGCCTGAGGTCCCGCGGCCCACAATGGGACAGGGAAGCGCTGTTGGGGGACTTCCTGGCCTCGCTTGATGTCTCCCCGTCTTCCGCGGCGATTTACAGAAAGAAACTGAGATACTTTTTCGCCTGGCTGGATGAACAGGGGATCGGGAGGCCCGGACGGGAACAGCTCCTCGCGTGGCGGGACGAGCTGATGTCCGGCGGGCGGCAGCCGGTCACGGTGGCGGGGTATCTCACCATCGTGCGCAGGTTCTTTCGCTGGGTGCACCAAAAGGGAGTGTGCGGGGACATCGCGGAGGATATCCAGCCCCCCAGGGCGAGGCCCGGATTTCGGGACGATACCCTGACCCGTGAGCAGGTTCAGAGGATGCTGGAGGGCGTTGACCGGCAGGGCCTTGCGGGGCTGAGAAACTACGCGCTCCTGTCCCTGCTGGTGACCTGTGGGCTGGGCTACGCGGATGCCTCCAGGGCGAAGATGGCGGACCTCAGGTTATCCGCCGGGGGGGCGGAACTGACGGTTGGCCGCGCGGACGGCACGTCCGTCAATGTGAAGGTTCCCGCTCCTGTTGTCGGGGCGCTCCGCGCGTATTGGGCCGCCAGGGGGCCGGTGAAACCGGACGCGCCGCTCTTTGCGGGCGTGGGCCCTCACTGGCGCAGCCGTCTGCCGGTCAGGGCGATCGGCCAAATTGTCAGGGACGCCGCGCGGAGAGCCGGGTGCGGAGATGCCCTCCTCACGCCAAACTCGCTGAGGCACACGGCGGTGAGGCTGGCCGCTCAAATGGGGGGACGCATCGAGGATGTGCAGCAATTTGCGCGCCACCGCTGCATTGAGACGACATACCGTTATGGAGAAACAGCAAGACGGCGGCATACCTGCGGGGAGACGATCGCCTCGGCAATTTTTTAGGCGCGAATAATACGGGAGCCGGGGAGGGAGAAGAAGATGGGAGAAATCCGCTTTAATCATGAGACGGTGGAGAGGTTTGCCGCGTCCCTCGATCTGAGCTCCAGCTCCGTGGCCTCGTATAAAAAGTGTCTGGCGTATTTTTTCGATTATCTGGCGGACAGGGGCATCGGCAAGCCGGAGGCCGGGCACGTCGCGGGCTATCGGGAAGCCCTGACCGCGGCGGGCAGAAGGCCCAGCACGGTCTACAACTACCTGATCGCGGTGCGCGCGTTCTTTCAATGGACGCACGCCCAGGGGCTGTACCCCAACATCGCAGGCAGGGTCAAAATCCCCAGGGTGGACCACGCTCCGAGCCGTAGGACCCTGACGGGGGCGCAGTTAAAGACGGTCCTGAGCAGCATCGGCCGCGAAAGCATCCGGGGCCTGAGGGACTACGCCATTCTGACGGTGATGCTGACGGGCGGATTGAGCTCCTGTGAGGTCTCCAGGGCAAATGTCGGGGACGCCGCCCTGGCGCGGGAGGGGGGGACGCTCTCCATCCGCGGCGGTGACGGGGAGCTCCGGGGGGCCGTGAGGCTGCCGTCCCGCGTCGTGGAGGCGCTGGCGGAATATTTGGGGGCGCGGGGACCGGTTGAGCCGGACGCGCCGCTCTTTGCCAGTGTGAGGCGCAGGGACGGGCATATGTCCAGGGGCTCCGTCAACCGCATCGTGAAGGAGGCGCTGAGGAACGCCGGGTTCGATGACGCGATGCTGAGCGCGCAGTCGCTGAAATTTACCGCGGTGCGGCTGGCCCTGCAGGGCGGGGAGCGGCTGGAGGACGTTCAGCGGTTCGCGCGCCACAAGAACATCCGCACGACGTTCCGATACCGGGAACAGTCCGGCGTGACGTCGGGGCCGGAAAAGACGTCCTGCGGGGAGGAGATTGCGCGGGCGGTGCTCAGGGCGGAGAAGACTGAGGATGCCGGTGCGAGCCAGCCGTAGTTTTGCGGCGCAAATCTGACCATCGCCCGACTCGCTTGAGGGGCATGCCCCAAACATCAGGACCCTGCGGCCGAAATCTGGAAACTTTCGGATATTATCTCCGGAAGTTTTGCTATAATACTTCTATTCAGATAATCTTACGGGCAAGCGGTGCGTGAGCGATGGATGTGTGTGCGATGATGGAAAAAGAGACGATGGGGAAAGACGGCGGCCTTTCGAGCCGGGACGCGGCGCGGGAGCCCCGCCGGGACGACGTTGAGCAGAGGGCCCAGGCCCTGCTGGAGGAGAAGGACGCGGAGTCCCGGACCCGAACCTATCATGGCCCGGTGGGTGCTGGGGTGACGTTGTTGCTGTGCGCGTGGGCGGCCTTCCAGCTTTACTACACGACCTTCGGCGTGATCAGCGCCGTGAACCTGAGGGCCTTTCATTGTATTTTCCTGCTGTGCTTCACCTTCCTGCTGTACCCGGCCTGCCGGGGGGAGCGTCGTGCGCGCCGCCTTCCTCCGCTGCGGGACGTGGCCTTGATGACGTTGACCTGCCTCTCCTTCGGCTACCTCATCCTGAACTACACCCGCATCGCTCAGAATGGCGGGCGGTTGACGCCCTTTGAGCTGGCCGTCGCGGGGGTGGGGGTGGTCCTGGCCTTTGAGGCGGCCCACCGGACGTCCGGCAACCTGACGCTCCTGGCGGCGATCTTCCTGGCCTATAACTGGTTTGGACAATATCTGCCGGGGCGCCTGGCCCACAACGGTTTCACGCTGAAGCGCGTGCTGTCCACGCTGTTCTGGGGCACGCAGGGGCTTTTGGGCACGGGCATTGGCGTCTCCGCGACGTACATCTTCCTGTTCGTGGTGTTCGGGGCCTTCTTAAAGTACAGCGGCTTCTCGAAGTTCATCAACGACCTCTCCCTGACGCTGGTGGGGCGCACGCCGGGCGGCCCGGCCAAGGTGGCGGTGCTGGCCTCCGCCCTGATGGGCATGATTAACGGCTCGGCCATCGCCAACGTCGCCACGACGGGGACCTTCACCATTCCCCTGATGAAGCGCACGGGCTACCGGAAGGAGTTCGCCGGGGCGGTCGAGGCCGTGGCCTCCACGGGCGGGCAGTTCTGTCCTCCTATCATGGGGGCGGTGGGGTTCGTCATGGCGGAGTTCCTGAACGTGAGCTACACATGGGTGATGCTGGCGGCCATCGTCCCGGCTTTCCTGTACTACCTGGGACTGCTCTTCGCCGTGCATTTTGAGGCGAAGCGGCTTGGCCTCTCCGGCCTGTCGAAGGAGAACATCCCGGATGCCATGAAGGTCCTCCGGGAGCAGGGGCACCTGATCCTCCCCCTTATGGTCCTCATCGCGCTGATGTTCATGGGCTACACGCCGCTGTATGCCGCCGTCATCGCCATCTTCGCCACGGTCGCGGCGAGCTGGCTGCGGAGGGACACCCGCATGACGTGGGCCAAGATCGTGGCCGCCACGGCCGAGGGTGCACAGGGTGCTGTCGCCGTGGGCGTGTGCTGCGTCATCATCGGCGTCATCATCGGCACGGTGACGCTCACCAGCCTTGGCCTGAACATGGGCTATCTCATCCTCTCCATCGTGCGGGAGGGCAGCGTCTACACTACCGGCCTTTTGGTGATGGTGATGTCCACCATTTTGGGCATGGGCGTCCCCGGCGTGGCCGCCTATGTCATCGTCCAGGCGGTGGCGGTTCCCGTCCTCATCCGCGTGGGCGTGCTGCCCATCGCCGCGCACATGTTCTGCCTGATCTACGCCTGCCTGTCCAATATCACGCCGCCCGTCGCCATGAGCAGCTACGTCGCCGCGGGGATTGCGGGCTCCAATCAGACCATGACCGGCCTGTTGTCCGTGCGGCTGGGGCTGATCGGGTTTATCATCCCGTTCTTCTTCCTCGGCAACCCGATTCTCCTTGTTGGCGCGGATGCCTCCGCCTCCGTGCTGGTGTCCCTGTGGCCCGCGTTTACCGCCTCTATTGGAACGGTGGCGCTGGTGGGCGGACTGGAGGGCTGGTTCCTGCGCCGGTGTTCCTGGCCGGAGCGCCTCATCCTCATCGCCGTGGCCCCGCTCATGCTCTACCCAGGCGTCACAACGGACGTGGCCGGGTTCGTCGTCCTGGCCGCCGTGGTTTTATTTCAGCGTTTTGCACGCCGCGAGGGCGTGTGACTTTATAAGCAAAGGGGTTTTTAGATATGAAGAGTATGAGGAAGTTCCTTGCCGTCCTTGCCGTCATGGCGCTGATGGCTGTGCCGGGGTACGCCGCCCATGCGCCCGTGGTCATCAATTTCCCCACGGCCTCCGCCTCCGGCGCGCTGTACGCCGTGGGGGCCGCCATCACCAACCTGTGGGACACGAAGATTGATTACGTGAAGGCATCCAGTCAGGCCTCCGCGGGAGGCATCGCGAACCTGAACCTGGTCTCCGAGGGGGAGGCCCAGGTGTCCATCGCCATCTCCAGCAATTGCTATCAGTGTCTGAACGGGACGGACAGCTTTGAGGGCTACGCCTACAAGGACCTGAAGGTCATCGCCGGGCTGTACTTCAACCCCAACCAGGTCGTGGTGACGGCGAAGTCCGGCATCAAGACATTGGCGGACGTGAAGGGGCATCGCTTTGCCGTGGCCTCCGCGGGCTCCAGCGTCTATGGCGAGTGCGACAACCACTTCACCGCCGCGGGCCTGAAGTTCCCGGACGACATCAACTGCGAGTACATCACCTTCACCGACGCCGCCGATATGCTCCAGAACGGCACCATCGACGGTGCGTGGATCATGTCCGGCGCCCCCGCCTCGGCCGTGACCCAGGCCGCCACCGCCGGCTGCCGCCTGGTTGACATCGATGGCGCCGTCCTCTCCGCGCTCCAGGTGAAGTACCCCTGGTACGCCTCCTTCACCATCCCCGCTGGGACCTATCCCAACCAGGACAAGGACGTTCATACCTCCGCCATCAAGATGGTGATGTTCTGCCGTGGGGACCTGGACGAGGAGACGGTCTATGACCTGACAAAGACCCTTTGGGAGAACATTGGCACACTGGGCGAGGCCCAGGTGAATTTGAGGGGCCTGACCGCGGCGGAGGCCGTGAAGGACATCGCCGGGCTGCCCCTCCATGCCGGGGCACAGAAGTATTACGCTGAGGCGGGCGTGCTGCCCGCGAAGTAACCGACAAACCGTAATCACATCAAGAATCACATCAAGGGGCCCGCAAGGCCCCTTGACTTATCACGATGGGCTACTCTACAGCATACTCGCGATTCCGGGACTTCACCAGCTTCAGCTTCGCCCTCTTTATGGCGTATTGCATCATAACATCATAATAGGTTTGGCCTGAGAATAGAATATACCACAAATTTCTCCGGCGTCATATCCTTGACCTCTTCATAGATTTACAGCCGTATTGCATCAATCTCGTCCTCAATCGCTGTGTCCGTTCTATCTTTCATTATCAAGGCCTTCTTTTGTCCATGCTGGCAAACACAACCTCCGCTTACTTCGCTCTGTGTGTCACTAAAGCAACCCCGTATATCTTGCTGCCTCTTGCGGGGCCATTCCGCCCGCAATAAGGCGATCCCTGATCGTTCGCCGCTCCTCGGCGCGCTCCTCCACGGCCCTCCTCCTTGAACAGCTCCATCGTCTCAGCCTCGTTGTATTCTGTAAGCAACGCTTACACCTCCCTACACCGGCAATCCAACAAAGTTCGCTGCCTCCTGCGGATTCCACCCACGCGCTATTAACTTGTCAAAAAAAGTCCGCCGCTCCTCGGCGCGACCCTCTTTACGGCCCTCCTTACGGCCCTCCTTGCGACCTTCCTCCCTGAACAGCTCCATCGTTTCAGCTTCGTTATACTCCGCTATCAACATTCCTTTTACCTCCGCTCTATGCGCAACCAAAAAGGGCTTGAGAACAAAATCGTCCGGCATATCCGTGATGGCCTTGTCGATTGCGCTCTCAATGCCGTCCTGTTTCTTATTTTTCCGCACTTCCGCAACAAGCCACGAATATTCCTTCAAGGGCTTGCATGCCTCCAGCAGTTTGCGGTTCCTGCCGTAGTTTATGTTAATCATCCGCACCCTGACCTCAATGTCGGGGTTGGAGCCTTCCGGGAAAGAGTCGCTGAGTCTCAGCGTCACCTCGTCCTCCGTGTCTTTTTCCCCGTTGTAGAACACCACGAGCTTTGGGACAGGCAGTTTCAGCAGCTTGGAGCCGTACTTGTTGAGTTTGTTCTCCACCATATACTTCTCGTAGAGATTCCCGACGTACTGAAGCAGGCGGACAGGCATGTTGGGGTTGAACGACGACTGATGTTCGTACAGGTTGATTTCCTCAAAAATCAGGAACGCGACATCGTTGCCCATGCCGAGGTACATAATCCCCTTGATGGTGGTGATCCTTATGGCGTCGGGGTCTGTGTAGTTCGAGCCGTTGATGGCGTTATACAGGCTCAATGTCCACGCCTTGTTCTCCTCCGAGCCAAAGATAAAGGTAAAAAGCCTGTCCTTATATTTCGAATGATCCTCCGGCATTTTCATCGCCTCCCCCCGTGACTCCGCAAAAAAACCTCCGCCCCTGTCCGTTCATTATAGCAAACGGGCGGGGACGGAGGTGAAAATCACGCTTCTGCGTTTCCTCGTTTCTATTTTGTTTTAGATAAACCGTTCAGAAAACCCAGCATACCGCCGACGGCTATACCATCCCGTACCATGTCAAGGAAGGATTGCGGCTCGTGGTATGGAGCATACGGGTCGGGCACGGTG
>JAFUYV010000096.1 GCA_017476945.1 Fretibacterium sp. | reverse complement strand
GCCGGCGCGGACGTGGACGCGACGGACAAGGCCGGCAACACGGCGTTGATGTGCGCCGCGATGAACGACGCCGGCGCGGACACGCTCAAAGTTCTGCTGGACGCCGGCGCGGACGTGAACAGACGGAACAACGACGGCGGGACGGCCCTGATGTTCGCGGCCCTGAAGTGCGGGTCGGCGGAACCGGTGAAGCTGCTCCTCGCCCGCGGCGCGGATGTGGGCGCGCGCACGGAGGCCGGCTGGACGCCCCTGAGATTGGCGCGGGAGTATAACCCGACCCCCGAAATCCTGGAAGCGCTGGCAGGGAGCGGGCCAAATCAGGATGTATTGGAGGATTGGCCGGAGCGAGTTGAGGCGTTTCTCGCCTCGCTGAACGTCACCCCCTCCTCTCGCGAGGTCTACAGAAAAAAGTTGAGGTACTTTTTCGCCTGGCTGGATGAGAAGGGGATACCGTGCCCGGAGCGGGAACACCTCCTCACATGGCGGGACGGGCTGGCCGCCAGCGAAAGAAAGCCCGCAACCGTTTTGAACTACCTCACCATTGTGCGCAAGTTCTTCCGCTGGGCGCATCGTGAAGGCCTGTGCGCGGACGTCGCGGACGGCTTGGACATTCCCCGCGTTCAGCACGTTTCCCGCGACGACACCCTGACGCGAGGCCAGGTGCAGGACATGCTCGACGGCATCGACCGCCGGGACGTGGAGGGCTTGCGGACCTACGCGCTGCTGTCCCTGATCGTGGCCTGCGGCCTGAATTACAGCGAGGCCTCCGAGGCAAAGGTCGGGGACATCGAGGCGACGGACGGGGGTGCGTTCCTGACGGTGCGCGGGGGCGAGGGGCGAGTGAGCGTCCCCGCGGATGTCATGAACGCGCTCCGGGAATATTGGGACGCGAGGGGCGCGGACGGGGCGGACACGCCCGTCTTCACCAGCTTGAAAGCGCGTAAATCTCAGCCCATGTCCGCACGGATGATCGGCGCGGCCGTAAAAAAAGCCGCGCGAAAAATCCGGGCCGTGCGCTTTACTCCCACTTCGTTGAGGCACACGGCGGTGAGGCTGGCATCGCGGAGCGGCGAGCGCCTCGAGGACGTGAAGCGGTTCGCCCGCCACCGCTATATCGGGACGACCTTCCGCTACGGGGACAAATCGGGGAGACCAAAACACACGTGCGAGGGCACAATCGCCTCCACTATTTTTTAGGGTTTGAGGAGTGAGACGGAATGGGGAAGGACAGCGCGGGGACGACTATCCGTTTTGACAACAGGACGATTGAGGAGTTCGCCGCGTCGCTCAGGCTGAGCCCCCGTTCCGTTGTCTCGTATAAAAGATGCCTGGCGTATTTCTTCTCGTATCTTGAGGAAACGGGGGCCGTCCGGCCGGAGAGCGGGGACATCGCCGCGTACCGGGAGGCGCTGAGCGCGTCCGGAAAGAGGGCCGCCACGGTGCATAACTACCTCGCGGCCGTGAAGTCGTTCTTCCGCTGGGCGGCGGCGGAGGGGCTTTACCGAGATATCGCGGGGAAGGTCTCCCACCCCAGCGTGGACCACGCCCCCCGGAGGAAGACGCTGACGGGCGCGCAGATGAAGAGAGTTCTGGAGAGCATTGACCGCGGCGATGTCCGTGGGAAGAGGGACTACGCGCTGCTGGCCCTGATGGTGACGGGGGGCCTGGACACGCTGGAGGCGGCGCGGGCGACGGCCGGCGACCTGAAAAGATCGCGAACGGGGCCGGTGCTCCACATCCGGGGCGTTCGGGGCGGAGTTGTCAGGATACCGCCCCGCACGTGGAGGGCGCTTGTGGATTATCTTGAGGCCAGAGGCCCGGTTAACGAGGAGGCCCCGCTCTTTGCCGGCCTCAGCAACCGCACCCTGGGCCGGGAAACGCACATGTCCACGAGCTCCATCAGCCGGATTGTGAAGGAGGCCTTTCGGGGAGCGGGGTACGACGACGTCAACCTGACCGCGCAGTCGCTGCGGTTCACCGGGGTGAAGCTGGCGCTGCAGGGCGGCGAGCGTTTGGAGGACGTGCAGCGGTTCGCCCGCCACAAGACCATTCGCACGACGTTTTTGTATGAGCAGGCGGAACCGGCGGCGCAGGAACATGGCGAGGCAATGAAGGAAGGACAGGGCTGAAAAACATTCGCCGGGGCCTGAGGACCCCGGCGTCTTTAACGAACAGGCTACGATGAACAGGCCCGCTACAGGTCAATGTCCTCTGAGCCCGTGAGCCGGAAGAACAGCAGAAGCGACACCACCATCGTCACGGTCAGGATGGTGGAGAGCGCCGCC
The DNA here is from genome assembly GCA_017476945.1 of Fretibacterium sp. Taxonomy (GTDB): domain Bacteria; phylum Synergistota; class Synergistia; order Synergistales; family Aminobacteriaceae; genus JAFUYV01. Next base: position 23,862 of record JAFUYV010000096.1, on the reverse strand, counting down.
GCCGTGCCGTAGCCGCCGCGGTTGATCTCCTGGAAGATCGCGACCGACATCGTGGCCGTCCGGCTGGTGTACAGCATCAGCGTGGAGGACAGCTCGTTGATGATGGTGATCCAGCTTAAGATCGCGCCCGACACGATGCCCGGCGTCATGAGCGGCATGGTGACGTTGAAGAACGTCCTCATGGACGCGTAGCCCAGGCTCAGGGATGCTTCCTCAATGCTGGGGCTGATCTGCCGCAGGATGGCCGAGCTGCTCCGCACCGTGTACGGCATACGCCGGATGACGTAGGAGATGATGATGATAGCCGCGGTGCCGCTGAGCACAAGAGGCCCGGAGTTGTAGCTGATCAGCAGGATGAGGCCGAAGATGGTTCCCGGTATGACATAGGGGAACATGATCAGCACGTCGAGGATGCTGGAGAAGAGGTTTCTCCGCCGCACCGTCAGATAGGCGAACAGCGTGCCCAGCAGGATGACGATGGCGATGGCGATGAGGCCGAACTTAAACGTGTTGAACACCGCGGGCGCGGCCTTGTTGAACACGGTCACGTAGTTTCCGATGCCGTAGCCGTCCGTCCACATGATGCCCTTCGTGTTGCGGAAGGAGATCACGATGATGTAAATCTGCGGCAGGGTCGCCAGCAGCGCCACCGTGTAGACGAAGAGGTGCGCCAGCACGTTGGGCACGCCGCGCAGCTTCTTCGGCTTCGGCGGGTTGATCATGCTCATGGTGTAGTTCTTGCGGTTGGAGATATACTTCTGAAGGCTGAAGACCAGGGCCGCCACCAGCATCATGATGAGCGCCACGGCCGAGGCAAAGTAGGCGTTGCTGCCCGTCTCGCTGATCCACTCCGTGTAGATGATAACGGGCAGGGTCGAGTACCCCTCCCCGATGAGCCGCGGCGTGCCGTAGTCCGCAAAGGCCCGCAGGAAGACGATGGTCCCCCCGGCCAGGATCGTCGGTGTCACCAGCGGCAGACTCACCGTCAGTATCTTGCGCAGACCGTGATAGCCCAGGCTCTCCGCCGCCTCGCCCAGCGACGCGTCAACCTTCTTCAGCGCCCCCTTGGTGTACATGTAGATGTAGGGGAACAGCTTGAGGACGAACACCAGCAGGATGCCGGAAAAACCATAGATGCTGGGCATGCGGAGCCCCAGATACTCCCTCAGGAAGACCGTGAAGGTGCCGCTCCGCCCAAACATCAGGATCCAGGAGTACGCGCCGATGAAGGGGGGCGAGAGCATGGAGATGACCACCAGGATATCCACCAGCCGCCGGAATTTTATCTCAAACGTGCTAGTGACGTAAGCCAGCGGCACGCCGATGACGATGACGAGCGCCGTGGCACAGAGCACCACCTTGATGCTGTTGAACAGCGCGTTGCGATAGTAGGCGCGGGAGAAGAACTTGACGAAGTTGGAGAACGTGAAGCCCGCGATATCGCCGGACTGGAAGGCGTAGTACACCATCCGGCCCACGGGAATGATGAGGAACATTCCGAAGAAGACCAGCGAGACGGTCGTCACAAAGCTCCAGAAGTCAAAGCGGTAGCCTGAAAGGGGGCCTCTATGCGTGGAGGACATTGCTCTCCACCCCCTCCATCAGGGAGATTTCCGTGTCCGCCGTGAACAGGTTGATGCGGCGGGTGTTTACCGTCAGCAACACCTCGTCGCCCGGCTCGTAGATCTTCAGGGCGCTGTTGGTGTCGCTCGTCACCTCCACCGGTTCTGCCGTCCCGAGGTCGATGATGTAGTTGACGTAGCGTCCAAGGAATTGCTTGACCCGGACGGCGCCCTTCAATCCTTCCCCTTCCTGTCCCTGATTGATGATGAATTCCTCCGGCCGGACGTAGACCAGCAGCTCCTGCCCCGGCTGAAGAGGGCGCGTGCCCCTCATATCAATGGACATCCGGCCCTCGACCTTCACCGAGCCGCCGCCGTCCGCGGTTTGCTCCACGACGCCGCGCAGCCGGTTAGAGTGGCCGATGAAGTTCGCGACAAACGTGTTCCACGGCCGGGAGTAGATACGCTCCGGCGTCTCGATCTGCTGGATGTCGCCCCTGTTCATGATGGCGATGCGGTCGGAGATGGCCAGGGCCTCCTCCTGGTCGTGGGTGACGTAGACGGTGGTGATGCCGATCTTCTTCTGAATGTCGCGGATGGCCTCGCGCATCTCCAGGCGCAGCTTGGCGTCCAGGTTGGACAGCGGCTCGTCCATCAGCAGCACCTGCGGCCGCACGGCGATGGCGCGGGCCAGGGCCACGCGCTGCTGCTGCCCGCCGGAGAGCTTGTCGGGGTAGCGGTCCTGATACTGCGTGATCTGGACCACCTCCATGATCTCCTCCACACGGCGGCGGATCTCGTCCCTGGCAAGGTGCTTGTTCTTCAGACCGTACTCGATGTTGCGGTACACGGTCATGTTGGGGAAGATCGCGTAGTTCTGGAACACCATGCCGAAGCTCCGTCTGTGCACGGGGATGTCATTGATGACGGCGCCGTCGAAGGCGATGGTGCCGTGCTCCACGGAGTTGAAGCCCGCGATCATCCTCAGCAGCGTCGTCTTGCCGCAGCCGGAGGGCCCCAGCAGCGTGAAGAGCTCACCGCTCTCGATGTCCGCCGTCAGATCCCGGATGACCGTGTTGTCCTCGTACTTCTTCATCACGTTCTTGATGTGAATGGAAACTGCCATGCCGTCTCCTCCTGATTAAAGCTCAGAGGGAGGAAGCCCCCCTGGCCTCACAGAGCGCCCCGCGCCCTGCTCCGGTACAGCCGGCCACCCGGACACCGCCCTCCCTTCGGGAGTGCGCAAGCCCGGTTGTCTGGCCGAAACTCCCAATTTAACTCAGAGGGTCGCTTACGCCCCTCCTGCCTTCAACAAATGGGCCCACCGGTCGCGCGGCGGGCCCTGTCCTGTTTCAAACCTGTGTGCCTAGCGCGTAACGAGGTCCTGGAACGTGGTCTTGATCTCGGAGGACTTCACGCCGCTGGGATAGGGGAAGGAGACCAGCTCGGAGGTGGCAAGCCTTCCCTTGGTGGTCATGGGGACGTCCATGCGGGCGGGGCGGACGCAGAGCTCCTTCTCCATCGCCGTCTGGCACTCCTTGGAGGTCACGAAGTCGATGAACCGGTGCGCGTTGAGGCCGTTGGCGCCGCCGTGGATCATGGCGATGTTGCTGGTCCTGAGGGTGATGCCCTCCTTGGCGTAGGCCACGGAGACGTCCGCGCCCTGCTGGATGTAGTTGATGACCTTGTCCTCGTTGGTCAGGCCCACGGCGTACTCACCGGCTACGACGCTCTTATACACGTCGGAGGAGCCGGAGGCGATCTTGCCGTCCAGGTTGGCGATGAACTTCTCCACGTAGGCCCAGCCGCCCTTCAGCGTGCCGTCGGTGGACATGGCCGCCAGCATATTGATGACCTCCTCCAGCGCGGAGCCCGCGGCGGAGGGGTCGGCAAAGGCGATCTGGCCCTTCAGCGCCGGGGCCAACAGGGAGGCCCAGCCGTCCACGGTGACCTTGATGTCCTTCATCAGGGCGTTGTTCAGGATGAAGGCGTTGACGTTCAGGTAACAGGGCATATACAGGCTATCCTCCGGCACAAACTCCGCCGCCAGGTCCTTCGCGTTGACGCTGGCGTAGGGCTCAAGGCACTGGGCGATAGCACGGTAGGTGGACGCGCCGCCGCCCATCAGGACGTCACCCTGAGGGTTGCCGGACTCGGCGACGATCTTGCTGGAGAGCTCGCCCGTCCCGGCGCTGACGACCTCGACCTCGACGTCAGGGTTCGCCTTCTTGAACAGGTCCACGATGAGCTCGTATTCCGAGGTGGAGGCCGACGTGTAAAGCACCAGGGACTTCGTGGGCTGGTACTCCGCGCCGGACGCCGCAGCGGCGAACAGCGAAACAACCAACAGCAGGCCGAACAACGCTTTCTTCATAATGAATGGTACCTCCTTAAGATAGATATTCACCGCGGGCAAACCCGCGTGTTTCTTATTATCTTTTCCACGGCGGCGTGTCCGGCAGGCAGTCCATGAAGCGGCGGACACGCACCTCCTCCTGCTCCTTCGTGTACTTTCCGTCCAGAAACAGCCGCATATCCGTCTCCAAAAACTCCCGCCACGAGGCGATCTCCTCGCCCGGCCGGATGGGGTAGAACAGCGCGCCGTTGGCCTGAGCCGCCTCCTGGTCGCCGGGGGCGTCGCCGATCATCAATACGTTTCCGGCGGGATAGGCACCCTTCATGGCCGCGATGCACTGCTTTTTGCTGCCATCCTCCTGGCCGCAGAGCCGGTGGACGTACTTCATCAGCCCATGTTCCGCCCACTCCCGTTCCAGCGCCTCGCGCGCCGTGGCGGAGACGACGGCGACATCCGCCTCCTTCGACAAGTCCTCCAGGCACTCCCGCACGCCGGGGAAGGGCGGGATGCCGTGGACCATCTCCGCGATGCGGCGGTTGCAGTCCAGGGACCACGAGAGCGTACGCCGCAGCACGGGATCCTCGCTCCTCGCCAGGGCCGCGTTCGTCTGCTCCGGGGCGGAGGCGACCCAATCCCTCAGAGCCTGGATGTCCGGGAACTGAAAGTGATAGGCCCGCACCTCCTCACGGTCCGCCAGAAGGTCAAACGTCCTCACAAGGTCGATGAAGCGCGAGCGGCCCCGGTCCCTGGAGTAGAGGTTGGCGAACTCCCACGCCTCCCGCGCGTACTTGGAGATGGGCTGGAGCCCCCATATCTGGATCATCGACGGGCAGAAGCACTCCTTGTGCTTCACCTCCATCGTGTCAAACGCGCAGCCATCGGAGTCGATGCACACCAGCCGTTTTTTGCTCATCGGGTCACTCACCGGACAGGACAAACTTCTCAATCGCCTGGGCCACGCCGTCCTGGTCGAAGGGGGCCGTCACGTAATCGGCCTGGGCCTTCACCTTCTCCGAGGCGTTGCCCATCGCCACGCCCAGCCCCGCGGATTTGATCGCCGGCAGGTCCATCTCGCCGTCGCCCAGGCTCATCACCTGGTCAAAACCAATGCCAAGGCGCTTCAGCACGGCGGCGATGGCGACGCTGCGGTCCAGATCCTTCGGGAAGAACTGAATGAGCGAGCCCGGCGGGTCCGTCAGCCAGACCAGGCCGGTCGCATCCAACGCCTGGTAGATAGCCGCCTGCTTCTCCTTCGGCACGCCGTAGAGGTTCTCCTTCTCCATCCCCACCTTGTTCTTCAGGAAGTAGTCGGACAGCTTGTCCACGACAAGGTGCCGCCCAGCCTCGAAGAACCACACGTGATGGGGAGGCACCGCATGGCGCTCCAGATGCTCCGCCACGGAGCGCTCCATCAGAATCTTGCCCTCCGCCGCCGTCTCCGAGTAGATCTCCTGCCCTTCAAAGACGCGGCAAAGCTCCGCGCTCTGCTCCGGCGTCCAGGTGTGCTTATACAAGATCTCGCCCGTCTGGCGGTCCACCACGCGGCTCCCGCCCGACGTCACCCAGTAACGGATGCGGGGCTCCGCCTCGATCTGCGGCGGCTGCATGTCCTCCACCCTGCCCGTACAGGGGATGATCTGTATCCCCCGGTCCATCGCCCGGCGCAGCGCCCACATGTTCCGCAGGGAAATATAAACCTGGTCCTTCTGCAGGCTCGTGCCGTCACAATCCAGCAGGATCGCTTTGATTTCCAATGAGCTTCCCCCTTTTCTCCACACCGCACAAAAACTTGAGATGCCTGATGTAGCTTAATATACCATAAAAACGAATTAACGCAAAAACCTTCGTCAGTAAAAGACGCCTTTTAACCATCTCAAAAGCACATGGCAGGCGGGCTTCCGCATTAAAACGCGAACGTCTTTTCCAGTTCCCTCAGGGTGGGCCAGGCGCGATCCCGCACGTTGATGTTCAGCGCCGCACCGTCCAGGGTATCCCCCACGACGCCCGGCCACTCGATGCCCACGGCCGGATCGTTCCAGGCGAGCCCGCCCTCGTCGCCAGGGCAACAGAAGTCCGTACACTTGTAGAGAAACTCCGCCGTCTCGCTGAGCACCAGAAATCCGTGCGCAAACCCTGTGCTGATGTAGAGCTGTTGATGGTTCTCTTCCGTCAGGACGCTCCCGAACCACTGTCCATAAGTCCGGCTGTTACGGCGGAGGTCCACGGCCACGTCGAAGACCGCCCCCCGCAACACGCGGACGAGCTTGCCCTGAGGGTGTGTCCTCTGAAAGTGCAGCCCACGAAGGACACCCTTCGCGCTCTGGCTCTGGTTATCCTGCACAAAGGCAGCGTCCAGTCCCGCCTCGGCCATCTCCCGCTGGTTGTAGGTTTCCATGAAGTACCCTCGCGCGTCCCCGTGGACGGTGGGCTCGATGAGATAGACGCCCTCGATGGGGGCCGGCGTGACCTTAATCTGTCCCATAGTTTATCTCCTTCAGATAGCGGCTCAGGGCGTCCTTCCACGTGGGCAGCGGCTTGAAGCCCATCGCCGCGAGCTTGGTCTTGTCCAGCCTGCTGTTGTGAGGCCGCGCGGCCCTGCTGAGCCCGTACTCCGCCGTGCTGACAGGCACAACTTCCGTCGTGTACCCTGCCTGCCGGTAGATCTCCCGCGTGAAGGCGCACCAGCTTATGTAGCCGCCCTCGGCTTCCTCGGCGTTCGTGGCGTGGTAATAGCCATATCGCTCCGTCTCCATCATATCGACGAGCAGGCGGGCGAGGTCCCGCGCATAGGTCGGCGTCCCAATCTGATCGTCCACGACGCGCACACGGCCATGCTTTTTGCCCGCATCCAGCATGGCGCGGACGAAGTTCTTTCCATTAAGGCCAAACACCCACGCCGTGCGGACGATGAAGTATTTTTCGAGGATGCCGCCGACCGCCCGTTCGCCCTCCAGCTTGCTTCGGCCATAGACGTTCAGAGGACGGTAATCCCTGCAATCCGGCTGCCAGGGTTCGTCGCCCTGCCCGTCGAACACGTAGTCCGTGGAGATGTAGAGCATCCTCGCATCCAATTCCCGGCACGCCTCCGCGATGTTCCGCGTCCCGACCACGTTGATGTCCCGGACCTTGCGGGCGTTCTCCGGCTCCTCGGCCAGGTCCACCGCCGTCCATGCCGCGCAGTGAACCACACCGTCCGGCTTCATTTCCAAGAGGACGCGCCTCACGGATTCGGCATCCGTGATGTCCATCGGAACATAGGGCCACACGGCGTTCTGGTTCAACGCAATGTCCGCGCCGGTGGCGCTGTGTCCACGGCGTGCCAGCTCGTCCATCACGTCATGCCCAAGCTGTCCCCCTACGCCTGTCACCAAAATGTTCATGCCCGTCCTCCCTCGCACTTGTTCAGGGCACTGTTGCCCTGATCCCTCCGCCCACGCCCTGATTATATCAGTCCGGGACGTGAATAACAAAGCGGCCGTTATGGTGGAAATGGGCTTTTCGGCCGATTTTGCGCGACCGCCTCGTCAGATACGGGTTATTGACGATAACCGCGCGGCGGGGCTGGGGGATAATAGGCACGTCGACGGGCGGCGACAGCCCGCCATGGGCGCCGCTTCCCTGCAGGAGGCGGCCTTTTGGGGAGTGACCGTGTATGAGGACAACAGAGAGGCCCCGCATCGACTCAATGGTGCCGGAGCATCTGGAGATAGCGCTGTTCGCCCTGGGGAGTTTCCAGGACGCGGAGGCGCGGCTTGGCTTTACGCGGGGTGTCTGGAGGACGTGCGCGGGATATGCCGGCGGCGTATTTCCCAGCCCCAGCCATAACGACGCCGGGGACCACATAGAGGCCGTCAGGGTGGAGTACGATCCTCAGACGGCGAGTTATGGCCAGCTTTTGGAGCTCTTCACCTGCTGGTACCGCACCGGGCCCCTGGATACCACGCCAGGGCACGGCGCGGTGATCTTCGTGCGGACGGCGAAGGAACGCCGCCTGGCCCAGGCCGCGGTGGAACGCAGCTCCCTCTGCTGCGGCTCATCCCGTCCCCCTGTGCGGGTCCTGCCCCTCAGGGCCTTCTTCCCCGCGGAGAACGCCTGGCAGAAGTACTACCTCCACGCAGTCCCCTGGCTCTACGAGGAGCTTCGGGACCTTTATGGCGACGAGGAGGCGCTGCTCCGCTCCACGCTGGCGGCCCGCCTGAATGGTTTTCTGCGCCAGCCCTCCCGCTCCGCGCTCCATTGCCTGCCGGAGAGCGCCGACCTCTACGGCCTCAGCGCCAGCGACCGCCAGGCCCTGAGGGATCTCGCAAGTTAGGCGGCGTTGCCCCACGCCCCCCTTTTTGATAAAATACTTATCGTTCGTTTATCATTCAATGTCTTGTGAAGGGGGGAACCGCAGATGATCAATTTTAACAGTTACGACACGTTGGGCAAGAGCGGGATGGCGCTGATGCAGAGCTCCATGAACACCGCCAGCAAGGCCGCTGAGAGGCTCTCGTCCGGCAGCACCGATGTCATGGATATCGCCCAGACCTCGATGGACATGAGCCAGGCGAAGGTGCAGATGGCGATGGGGGCTTACCTCGTCCGCTCGCAGAACGAGCTCATGGAGACTTCGCTGAAAATTCTTGACCCCGCAATGCAGTCCTTCGGCATCGGCACAAAATACGATCACAGGTTGTAATTAATTTTTGAATTTGAAAACGAAGAGGGGGATGCGGCGCTGCAATCCCCCTCTTTTTGTCCCTTAGCGCTTCCCGCGCATCCACAGCAGGGCCAGCGGCACAGTCCATAGCCCCGCGGCAACGTTACAACCGCCTCCGCCGCCGCCCGACTGAGAGGAACTCGTCCCCGCAAGGGCGACGCCTGTTATCCTCCCGGAAAACTTTCCGTCATCACGCTGGTACAGAATATCGTAGGTTCCCGTGCTGATGGACGCCGCCACGGACACATCGCTCATATTTCTGAGCTCACCGACGGAAATATTTAGCTGGCCACCCGTCACAACAGTCGTCCAATAGCGGACATATGCCGTCTCCGACGATTTTTTCAGCCACACGTAGAACCGGTCACCCGCCTGCGGGGAGCCCTCGTCGGAGGCGATCTTCACGACGACGGTGGAATAGCCCTCCGACGTCCTGGTGGAGGCCGCCTCGTCAACCTCAGCGGTTTTCGCGTCAACGGGAGCCACCTGACCTGAATTCAGTGCCTTCAGGGCCCCCGAAACGTTGAGCTGGCGTCCGCCGGCAACGTAGGACAAGAGCGCGCTGGTGGTTGTCGCCCCCTCGAGAAGCGCCGACTTGATCTGCTGCGGCGTGGCGCCGGGGATGGCCGACTTCAGGAGCGCCGCCGCCCCGGAGACATAGGGCGCGGCAAAGGAGGTCCCGTTCCCTGAGCCGTAAGAGTTGTTCAACCTCGTGCTGAGGATGCCCACACCCGGCGCCGCGAGGTGGACGTACTTGCTGCTCCAGTTGTAGCTCGATGCAAAGGAGCCGTCCTCTTTGATGGCCCCGACGACGACCATATTGTCAAGCCCCTGGAAGGACGCCGGGTAGACATAGCTCCCCCTCCGGGAGCCGGAGGGGACGGGGGCCCCGACCTCATAGCCCTCGTTGCCCGCCGCCACTACGATCAAAACCCCCTGCTTGTTCAGCGCCGACATCGCCTGCCAAAAGGCGGAGCTGACCTGCTCGCTGGAGCCCGACATCTGGCTGGGCGTCTCGTCGATGTAGACGCTCAGCGACATGTTGACCGCCGCCAGGTTGGACAGCGCCCCCCCGCTGAGCTGCCCAACCAGGTAATTGATGGCGGCTGTCAGCTCCTCAAGGGACGTCTCGCCGCTTGCCCCAAAGGCCCTGACGGAGATGAGCTTCGTCAGCCAATTCACCCCCGTGACGCCTGTTGTGTTGTTGCCCACGGCCCCGATGATGCCGGCCACATGGGAGCCGTGACCGTTCTGATCCTCATAGCGGTTCGAGGCCAGTCCCTGAACGACGCAATAGCTGTGCTCCGCGTCAAAGTTGCCCGCCAGGTCCTCATGGCCGTAGGAGATCCCCGAGTCGATGATGGCCACATAGACGCTGTCCTTGCCCGTCTCCGTCGCCCAGGCCTCCGGCGCGTAGATGCTGCGGAGACCCCAGAGCTCGCTGTACCTCGGGTCGTTGGGGGTCTTCGTCTCCGCCAGGCGGACCACGTAGTTGGGCGAGACCGCCGCCACGTCGGAGCGCGCCTTGAGCTCTTCAATCAGCTCGGCCTCCGTCTTCGTGTCGGAGTGAATGAGGACAAAGGCCCCGCCTCCAGCCTCGGAGAGCGCGCCGTAGCGTGCCGTCACACGGGCTCCCATGGACGCCGCGATGGAAGCCGCGCGGAAAGCCTCGCGGCCCTCCGTGGCGGACGCGGCCGTGACCTTCATCCCCTCCTCGCCCCTGAACATTACCAGCACGTCGCCCGGGCGCGTCTCCCCCGCCAGAACCGGCTGGCAAAACAGGAGGATCCCCAGAAGTGAGGACAGCCAAAATCTCCTTTTCATCGTTACTTTTTTCCTCCTAACCCGTCAACGATTGGAACCCCTGCGCAGCCGCCACGGCAGCGCCAGCAGGATCAGGAACAGGCCGCAGCCCGCGGAGGCGTCGCACCCAGAGCCGCCAGAGGAGGTTCCCGTCCCGCTTCCATTCCCATTGTTCTTGTCGTCAAACGCCTTGTCGTATTCCGTGTACACAACCTGCAGAGGATCGCCGGGTATGGTATGGTTCTCCTGGTACTCCAGCGCCGCGATCAGGTTCATTATTCTTCTCTGTTTTGCCGCCGCGGTCTGAACTTCGGTTTCATCAGCGTTGACCAGGGCCGTGCGGATCTGGTACGCCGTCAGGCTGGGGACCGCGCTGAGCAGGAGCGCTGCCGCCCCCGCCACGTGGGGCGTGGCCATGGACGTGCCGCTGGCGGTGCCGACGCGCGTCCCGTCGCTCAACAGGTAGGCGTCGTATTTTTTGGTTGCGTCCTCCGTGGAGGACTGCATGAAGGTGCTGAGGATGCGGACGCCGGGGGCGGCGATGTCCGCGTTATAGTTGCTGAAGTAGGGAAGCGTCCTATCCTGGCTCAGGGCCGCGACGGAGATCATGTTGTTAAGCCCCTTGAAGGAGGCGGGGTAGACGTAGTTTCCCTTTGAGTAGGCATTGTCACCCGACGGGTCGTTGTACGGCGCGGGCACGCCGACCTCCAGTCCCTCGTTGCCCGCCGCCACGGCGATAACCGTCCGGTTCAGCCTGTCCAGCGTCTTGAGCGCCCGCCAAAAGGGTTCCTTCGCCAGGTTGCCCGCCGTCGGCTCCAGGGAGGCGTAGACCGCCAGGGAGAGGTTGGCCGCCGCGATCTTCAGGTTTTTGTCCGCACTCAACAACTCGACCAGGTAGTTGATCGCCTGAGTGATGTCTGAGACGTAGCCGGAGCCGTCCGAATCCATGGCCTTGAGGGCGATGATCTTGACGTTCCAGTTGACGCCCACGAGCCCGGTGCCGTTGTCCCCCATGGCCCCAATGATGCCGGCCACGTGTGTGCCGTGCCCGTTGTCGTCCATATAGGCCGAGGTGTCCGAGGTGCAGAAGTTGCGGCTGAGCGCGTAGTCCACGTTGTCCTTCAGGTCAGGGTTCGTGTAGTCGATGCCCGTGTCGATGACCGCAACGCGGATCGCGCTGCTGCCCGTCGCCGTGTCCCACATCTCGGGTACGCCAATGCTCTCCAGGCCCCAGAGCCCGTTGGAGGAGGAGGGGGTGATGGGGTCGTCCGAGAGCCTGGCGATGCGCACCACGTAGTTGGGCGAGGCGGCCAGCACATCGGGCCGGGCCAGGAGCTCCCCGGCGAGCTCCTCCGCGTCGCGGGAGTCGGAATGCAGCAGGGCAAAGACGCTGTTTCCCGCCTCGGAGAGCCCGGGATAGGTGTCCTTGACCCACGCCCCCGACGCCGTCGCAATAGAGGCCACTCGAAACGCGTCGCGCCCCATGTTCAGGGACGACGTGGTCACCCTCTCTCCCTCCTCTCCCTTGAAGACGACCAGCACGTCACCGGGAGCGCTGTCCCTTCCAACGGCCGGGCCCGCCAGGAGCCCGAGCAGGCCCAGTATCAGGAGTACCTTTTTCATCTTTCCATTCCCCCTAAAACATCTCACGGACAGGCCGACTGCCCGTGCCACCAGCGAAAGCCTTGAAATATACTATTTTATATTATCGCCTAATCCGTTTAAAGACAATAGCGCTCCGTTTGCGAAAACGCCCCGCCCTTTCCCGTTGAGCGATATCGTTGTACTATGAGTATGCTATAATTGAAAAAATTTTCAATCAGGGTTCATCGAGGGCAGTTGGGGTCAGCGTAGGCCAACAAACTGAAGGAGGCGTGCCATGAGAGGCTTGGAGCCGCGTCAGGCGGAGCGATACAGGGACAGGGTCGTGAAGTGGCGGCGGGATATTCATCGCCACCCGGAACTGAGCCAGCACGAGGAGCGGACGGCAGCCCTCGTGGCAGAGGTGTTGGGGGGCCTGGGCCTCGAGGTGCGGATTGGCGTGGGGGGACACGGTGTCATCGGTTTGCTGCGGGGCGGCCAGGGGCCAACGGTGGCCTTGCGGGCGGACATGGACGCGCTTCCCATGAAGGAGGAGACCGGCCTGCCTTACGCCTCGGAGACCGAGGGCGTGATGCACGCCTGTGGGCACGACACCCACACGGCCATGCTGCTGGGCGCGGCCTGCGCCCTTTCGGAGATGAGGGAGGAGCTGCGGGGGAACGTGAAGTTTCTCTTCCAGCCGGCGGAGGAGCTGAACCCCACCGGCGGCGCGCCGGGCATGATCGCGGATGGGGCGCTGGAAAACCCTCATGTGGACGCGCTCTTCGCGCTGCACGTCTGGCCGCTCTACGAGACGGGGACGGTGGTCATGCGGCCGGGGCCTCAGATGGGGGCGTCGGACCGTCTCTTCCTGACGGTGCACGGCAAGGCGGCCCACGGCTCCGCGCCGGACCAGGGTGTGGACGCCATCATGGCCGCCTCTCAGGTGGTCTGCGGGCTTCAGAGCATCGTCTCGCGCAGCGTCTCGCCGTTGGACTCCGCCGTCGTCACCATCGGGACCATCAAGGGCGGCTGGCGCTACAACGTCATCCCTGACCGGGTGGAGATGGAGGGCACGGTCCGCACGCTCCGCGAGGCGACCCAGGCGCTCATGCCGGAGCTCATCACGCGCACGGCCATGGGTATTGCGGCCTCCCTGGGGGGGAGCTGCGACGTGAAGTACGTCAAGGGATATCCTCCCATGGTCAACGACCCGGCGCTGTTTGAGCTGGCGGCGGGGGCGGTGAGGGCCTCCCTGGGGCCGGACGCGCTCATCGTAGCGGAGCAGCCGGAGCTCGGCGCGGAGGACTTCGCGTTCTTCGCCCGCGAGCGCCCAGCGGTGATGGGCTGGCTGGGGTGCCGCCCACGGGGCGTCCGCGTGGAGGACACGGCCATGCTGCACAACACGCGCTTCTGCCCGGACGAGGACTGCTTCCCCTTCGGCGTGAGTTTCCTGGCCTCCTGCGCTCTGGCCTGCCTGAACGGGAGGGGGTGAGGGGATAGGACAAAACAGCGCTGAGGGAAAGAGAGATCAAGCGATTCGATTGGAGGAGAAAACATTGAGCGGCAACGAGGCAACTTTGGGCAAGCGCAGTGCGTTCGAGAAGTTTATCTACGCCATTGAGGTCATCGGCAACAAGTTTCCGCACCCCTTCTGGCTCTTCGTGGTGCTGTCGCTGATCCTGTTGGCGCTGTCGGGCTGGCTGGCCGGGACGCAGGTGACGTACATGGTCAGCAAGGCGGGCAAGATTGAGGAGCAGACGGTGGCGGTGGTCAACCTGCTCTCCTACGACGCCATGAGGACGTTCCTGGCGAACTTCGTCAAGACCTACGTCAACTTCGCGCCCCTGGGGCTCATCCTGACGATGATGCTGGGCATCGGCCTTGTGGAGCAGACGGGCATGATCTCCGCCCTGATGCGGAAGACCATCCTGGGCGCCCCCCGCGTGCTGGTGACGGCGGTCATCGCGTTGGTGGGCATCAACGCCAACCTCGCCTCCGACGCGGGCATCATCTTCACGCCCGTCATCGCGGGGGCGGTGTTCAAAGCCCTGGGGCGCAACCCCTGGATTGGGGTCGCGGCGGGTTACGCAGCGGGCTGCGGCGGCTTCACGGCCAATCTGTTCGTGGCGGGGACGGACGCGCTGCTCTCCGGCATCACGACCAGCGCCATCCAGGGCGTGCCCTACATCCCGACGGACACCCCAACGCATCCCCTCATCAACTGGTACTTCATGATCGCGGGGACGTTCGTCCTGACGTTCCTGACGGTGTGGGTCACGGAGCACTACATCGTCAAGATGCTCGGCGACAACGACGCCGGCCTGGACGCCGAGGCCCTGAAGGAGCACGCCGTCACTCCAGCGGAGAACCGCGGCCTGCGGTGCGGCCTGCTGGCGCTCGTCGCGTACATCGCGCTCATCGTGTGGCTGACGTACCCCGAAGGTTCCCTGTTCCGCAACCCGGCGGACGGCGCCCTCCTGCCCCGCTCGCCGCTGCTCTCCAGCGTGATGCCGCTGCTGTTTGGGCTGTTCTTCGTGGTGGGCACGGCCTACGGCATCGGCGCGGGCGTCATTAAGAAAGGCGAGGACGTGCCGAAGCTGATGTCCAAGGGCCTCGTGGGCAGCACGGGCTTCATGGTGGTGGTGCTTCCGGCGTCGCTGTTCGTGGAGCTGTTCCGCATGAGCCACTTCGACACCATCCTGTCCGTAAGCGGCGCGGAGCTTTTGAAGAGCATGAACCTTGGTGGGATCCCGCTGCTGGTGCTGTTCATCATCCTGGTGACGTTCCTCAACATGTTCATGATCAGCGGCTCGGCAAAGTGGCTGATCCTGGCGCCGATCTTCGTCCCGATGTTCGCGGGCGTGGGGTTCTCCCCGGCGCTGACGCAGGTGGCGTACCGTATCGGGGACTCCACCACGAACATCGTCTCCCCGCTGTCGTACTACCTGCCGGTCATGATCGGCCTGCTGGAGCAGTACAAGCCGAAGGAGGACACGGAGGTGGGCATCGGCACGGTCATCTCCATGGCGATGCCGTACTCGATCTTCTACCTCATCGGGTTCACGGCTCTGCTGGTCGTGTGGTATCTGCTCGGCCTGCCTCTGGGCCCGGCGACCTCCGTGGCTCTGTAAGCTCCCGGCTCTGACACGACAAACGACGGCGCCCTCCCGAACCTGAGAGGGCGCCGTTATTTTTGGGGAGCCAGGCGTGGAGGGATGCCCGGCCCTGCGTGTTACGTTTCCGCTGGTTCAGGCGTTGGCCGTCGCGGAGGTGTCGAGGAGGCTGCTGCCGCGCTTCTCCAGCCCGCCGTCCTTGCCGCGCCAGAAGAGGCCGATGCCCATGTAGGTCAGGATGATGGCGATGATGGGGTTCAGCCAGTTGAAGATCGCGTAAGGCACGAAGTCCAGCGTCGCGACGCCCAGCACGCCCGCCGCGAACCCGCTGCACACGTTCCAGGGGATGAGGACGGAGGTCAGCGTGCCGCAGTCCTCCAGCGTGCGGGACAACATACGCGGCGCAAGACCGCTCTCCTCATACTTCCGCTTAAACATACGACCGGGGATGATGATGGACATGTACTGGCTGCCTGTCAGGACGTTGGACACAAAGCAGGAGCTAATGGTGACGGCGATGAGCCCTCCAGCGCGCCGCACGCCGCGGGTGATGGAGTCCAGCAGCACGCGGAGCATCCCGCCCCGCTCCAGGAAGCCGCCCATCGCCATGGCCGCGATGGCCAGCGACACCGACCACATCATGGGCTGCATGCCGCCGCGGCCCACCAGGCGGGAGATCATGGCACTCACGTCCTTCGCCATCTCGGCCGGCATGGAGAGGTCCGCCCTGGCGAGCGCCTCCATGATGGCGGCGTTGTCCGTGAGGGACGCGATCTGGGCGGAGAGCTGGGCCTTGTAGCCCCACTGCCCCAAGTTCCAGAAGTCGCCGATCGTCACGCCCTGGAAGGCCCCCATGATCATAGAGGCCAGGATGCCGACACAGATACCGGGCATGGCGGGTATCTTCAGGATGGAGGCGAGGATGACCAGTGCCGGGGGCAGGACGCAGAGCCAGTTAATGGGGAACTCGGCCCGGATCATCTCCTGAATGGCCCCGATGCGCTGGGCGTCGAGGGCGTGCCCGGCGAATTGGTTGCCCCAGTAGACGAGGACGCAGATGACGACCGCCAGCGTGGGAATGGTGGTCCAGCACATGGCGCGGATGTGGTCGAAGAGGTTGTTCCCGGCCACAGCGGGGGCGAGGTTCGTGGTGTCGGACAGGGGCGACATCTTGTCCCCGAAGTACGCGCCGGAGACGACGCAGCCCGCGGTCATCGCCGGGGGCACGCCCAGGCCGCTGCCGATCCCCATCATGGCGACGCCGATGGTGGCCTCCGTCGACCAGGAGGAGCCGGTGGAGAGTGCAATGATGGCGCAGATAATCATCGCCGGCAGCGGGAAATACGCGGGGCTCAGGATGTTGAGCCCGTAGTAGATCAGGCCGGGGATGACGCCGGTCTTCATCCAAATGCCGATCAGGATGCCGACGAGCATCAAAATCATGCAGGAGGGCATGGCGGCCATGATGCTGTCCAACGCCGACTTCTGAAGCTCCTCGTAATTGATGTTCAGATAGACGTAATCGATAATCGCGATGACCACGGCCAGCATCGTGATGGGCACGTGGACGTCAACGCCGTACTTCAGCGTCGCCAGCGAGATCACCGCCGTAATCAGGACGATAATCGCCACGGCGAGGCCCAGGGACGCCTGACGCTCCCCGTGCTTTTCCACTCTTGTTTCCTCAGACGACATAACATTTCCCCCTTATCTCTTTAAATAAAAAATCATATATTCCTGAACGGCCCCGCGGCCATCCAGATAAGCCTGCAGCCGGGTCCCCCCGCTTCGGCTGGACTTAACGCGCTTATTGACGCGGCCGGGCTTCACCTCTCCCAGA
Source organism: Fretibacterium sp. (assembly GCA_017476945.1). Taxonomy (GTDB): domain Bacteria; phylum Synergistota; class Synergistia; order Synergistales; family Aminobacteriaceae; genus JAFUYV01. Next base: position 6,902 of record JAFUYV010000096.1, on the reverse strand, counting down.
CCTTTGCCCCCTCCAGCCAGGTGGCCAGGTGCGTGGTGCTGCGCAGCTCCATCGTGGGCCGCCGGAACGGGTCACCGTCAACGGCGGTGAAATCGGCATAGTATCCCTCCCGGATGCGGCCAAGGCGATCCCCCATTCCCACGGCAATCCAGGGGTTGACGGTGAAGAGCCGGAGAGCCTCGTCCAAGGTCAGGGCCTGAGCGGGATCATAGGGCAGCGGGGCCCCATCGTCATCGCAGCGGCAGACGGCGGCCCAGATGCCGAACCACAGGTCCTCGGCCTCCATGGGCGCGTCGGTGGAGCCCGTCAGAAGGAGTCCCGCGTCCTGGAGCGCCCGGAAGGGATAGGTGTCGCGAAGCTGCCCCGGCGTGAGGCGGAGAGGGGCCATGACCCGGTCCGCGTAGACCTCGCAGGGCTGAATGTCAGCCACGACACCCAGCCTTTTCATGCGCCGGCGCAGGTCATCCGGGCAGCAGATGACGTGGCTGAAGCGAGAGGGAAGGCGTGGCTGGCCCAGCTCCGCCACCAGGCGCTCCGCCGTGCGTACGGCCTGTTCGACCGCGCGGTCGCCAATCATGTGGAGGGCCACCTGGATGCCGCGGACGTGGGCACCCCGCATGGCCTCGTAGAGCTCCTCGTCCGTGTGGTTCAGGACGCCGGTACATTCCGGCATATCGGCATAGGGCTCGCGCAGGGCGGCGCCGCGGCCGCCAAGGTTCCCGTCGCAGAAGAGCTTGAGTCCGCCGTAGCGTATCTGGCCGTCGCCGATGCCGCTGCGGAAGGAGAACTCCGGCAGCCGGTCGTGGTAGCAGACGATGCGGATAGGCAGCCGCCCCCGCTCCTGGAGATCCTGCCACGTGAACAGCTCCTCGCCCAGGGCGTAGCCCGGCGCGTCACAGGGATGGGCGGCCGTGATGCCCTGCGCGCTCATGGCGTGAACGGCCTGCTCCATGGCCTCCGTCAACCTTTGGGGCGTCTCCGCCTGGGCGGCGGCGAGCTCGATAAGGGGCCCCGCCGCGCCCTCAATCAAGCGTCCCGTGGGCACGCCGTCCTCCCGGATCACGCAGGGATCGGCGCTGTCCCACAGCCCTCCCTCCCTCAGGGCACGGGTGTTCGCCACGTGGCTGTGGCCGCAGTACCGGCTCATAATGATGGGATGCTCCAACCCAAGAGCGTCCAGCCACGCCGCCGTCGGGGGCTGCCGGTCCGGCCAGGACATCTCGTTATAGTTGACAGCCCGCATCCACACGCCGGGCTCCGTGCGGGCCGCCCGCTCCCTCAGCACTCTGCCCGCCTCGTCCAGCGAGCAGGCCCCCTGCATATCAATGTAAAGTCCCTGGCGAGCGAAGGCCGTGAGGTGCATGTGCGCATCGGTCATGCCCGGCATGACCAGGTTCCCGCCGAAATCCTCCACCTTCACCCCCGGGTGCGCCGCGCGGGCGTCCTCAAAGCTCCCCACGAAGGCGAAACGCCCCTGACGAACCACCGCCGCCTCCGCCCAGGGCCGCTCCTCGCAGCCCGTCCAGATGCGCCCGCGTACAAGAAATTCCCTCACCCCACAGGCGTTCCCCCCTGCAACAAGATTTTAGTACAAGCCGGCGGTCTCGCCGCCGTCGATGCGGATGTCGGCGCCCGTGATGTATTTCGCGTCGTCGGAGGCCAGGAAGGCGTAGAGCGCGCCGATCTCCTCCGGCTCCGCGTGGCGCTTCATGGGGATGCCCTCATTGACCTTCGCCAGCATCTCGTCCGTATACTCGGCGCGCTGCATGGGCGTCAGGACGTAGCCGGGGCAGACGCAGTTCACCCGCACCACGGGCGCCAGCTCCAGCGCCATCGTCTTCGTCAGCAGGATGACCCCGGCCTTCGAGGCGTTGTAGTCGGCGTACCAGCGGTGTCCCTCCGTGCCGTTGGTGGAGGCCGTCATGAGGATGACGCCGCCGCCCTGAGCCCTCATGCGGGCCGCGGCCTCCTTCGCGCAGAGGAACATTCCGCCGAGGTTGATGCCCATCGTGCGATTCCACTGGCTGTACGGGGTGTCCAGCACACCGTTGCGGACGCTGACGCCCGCGTTGGAGATGAGGACATCAATGCCCCCCAGCTCCCGGTCCATCTGCTGGAAGGCGGCCTTCACGTCCTCCTCCTTTGATACGTCCGCGGGCGAGAACCCGGCGAAGTCCGGATGGGCCGCCTGGGTCTCCTCAAGGGCCTTCCTGTTGTAGTCCACAATAAAAACCCTGGCGCCCTCCGCCTCAAACCGGCGGGCCGTCGCCAGGCCAATGCCGCTGGCCGCCCCCGTCACCATCACGCGCTTCCCCTTCAGTTCCTCGTAGCGGGCCATGCCCCGATCTCCTCCTTCAAAATATTCCGACGTATTTTAACATTTTTAACGCTCAGCACGCCACCCGGTGCATCTGACGGCGGCTCCAGCCCGTGACCACCGCCGCGTAGCCGCAGAGCGCCCGGTCCAGCTCCGCGTCCCCCGTGTCCACCCGCAGGGGGCGGAGGAAGAGCCCGTTGAGCTTCTCCGGTGTGGCGATAACCATGATGTTCCCCGGCCCCACCGCCCGCAGCACCGCGGGGCTGAGCTGCTGGTTCCCCCGGCCAAGGAGGTGCCCCTGCCCGCCGGTGGCCGTCACGATGAGCGTGGTGTTCCCCGGCTCGACAAGCTCCAGGAGCTGCCGTTCCGTCAGGTCAGAGCCCATCAGCCGCCGGTCTTTCACGGCGTCCACGCCCAGCAGCGTCCCCGAGAGCCTTAGCGCGTCCATAACGGCCTGCGTCGTGGAGCCGGAGCCGACCAGGTAAAGCCGCCCCGGCCTCATCTCCTTCGCCACCCACGCTCCGATGGCCGTGCGGTCATAACTGTCCACAGGCATCCCACCGGACTTACGGTCCTGGAGGCAGCTCCGGTCCCGGGGAACCGTCAGATAGCCGTAGAGCCGCGCGTCGACACGCCCCTCGCGGAAGGCCTCCTCGTCGATGTCCATGACCTCGGCTTGAGTGTAGTCCCTCACCTGCCCGGCCATGAACTTCCGAAGGAGCTGGCCGGAGCGCCTGGGCGTGATGCCGTAGACGGCGGAGTGTATCTTGACGCCCGCGGGCACACCGATGACGGGCAGGGATGTTCTCTCCCCCGCCGCCCCACCCTCCAAGGCCGCGCAGACGTCCCGCGCTGTGCCGTCACCCCCGGCGAAGAGCAGAAGGGCCGCCCCCGCCCCGCGCATAGCCCACACGGCCCGGCGCGTGTCCTCGGATGACGTGTCCGGGAAGGGAGGGGTGTAGACCACCTCGAAGGGTAACCCCCATTTTCGCAGCAACTCCGCTCCCATGCCCCCTCCGCAGGCCAGGAAGGTCACGTCCGGCGATAAGGGGGACGCGGCCTCCAGCGCAAGGGCAGCACGCTCAAAAGCACGGGGAACGGCGCCCAGCTCCCGCGCGCGGCGAAGCGTCTCCGCCCCGTCCGTGCCCTTGAGGGCGACGCCGCCACCCATCCCGGCGATGGGGTTGACGAGAAAACCGACCTTCATGCCGTCCCGTCCCTCTGCCGCCCCTTACCAGGCCCTACTTCTTTCGGGGCTGGAAGTAGCCCGTGTACTTCTGGCGGTAGTTTCTCCAGGACAGGACCCAGCGCTCCGGGTCGTCGAAGAAGTCGTGGCTGATGTGGTGGACGGTGCTGTTGTGGGGCGCGCCGCGGATGACCTCCGGCTCCTCGTAGCACTCCCGCGCGATGGAGGCCAGGATGTCGCAGTACGTGTCGATGTCGGCCTTGGAGTACGACTCGCTCGGCTCGATGGTGAAGGGCTCCGGGATGACCCAGGGCTCGTGGCTCGACCAGTAGTGCGTGCCGTAGTCGGGGATGCGCCGCGTCACGTCCGCCGTGCCGAAGCCCGTGTCCTCCTTGAGCTTCTGCCAGCTGTAGCGCGCCTGCTCAATGCGGGGCTTGTGCTCCGGGAAGCTGATGGAGGCGCCCTTGATGGCCAGGATCTTCTTCATGCAGTAGTTGTTGTTGAGGATGGCGACGCGGGAGACCTCGCGCAGGCCCTCGGCCCCCAGGCTCATGATCCAGGCGTAGGCCCTCACCGCCACGGGCGCGACGCCCCAGAAGGACTTGACCTTGCCGCAGGTGTGGGGCAGGTTGAAGTCCAGGTAGTAGCCCCGCTCCGGGCTGTGCTCCACCAGCGGCACGGGCATATAGTCCCGCAGCTCCCTGCGGCACGTAACTATGCCGACGGCGGGCCCGCCGCAGCCGTGGGGCGAGGAGAAGGTCTTGTGCAGGTTAAAGAAGGAGAGGTCGAACCCGGCCTCCGCCGTGCGCGTGATGCCCAGCAGGCCGTTGGCGTTGGCCTGGTCGTAGCAGCACAGCGCGCCCGCCTCGCGGGCCAGCCGGGTGAACTCCCGGATGCGGCGGTTGAAGATGCCCGTGTCCTCCGGGTTCGTCATAAAGATCGCCGCGGTGTGCTCGTTCAGCGCGGCCTTGAAGGCCTCAATGTCCGGCAGGCCCTCCTCGTCCGGCGGCAGCACGATGGCCTTGTAGCCCTTGACGATGGGCGCCGCGGCGTCGGCGGGATGCGAGAAGAAGGTGGTGATGATCGTGTCGCGCTCCTCGCCCTTCGCCTCCCAGTAGGCCCGCACGATGGAGGCCATCGCCAAAATGCCGTGGGCCCCGCCGCCCGGCTGGATGCTGGAGCAGTCCAGGCCGGAGATCTCCCGGAACAGCCCGCCCAGCCTGTGAATCACCTCAAGGATGCCCTGGGCCGTCGCCTCCGGCTGAAGGGGGTGCATCCCGGCGACCTTAGGACAGGAGGCGAGGCGGTCATTCACCTTGGGGCTGTACTTCATGGTGCAGGTCCCCTGGCCAATGTCAATGTTGCTGTCCACGCCCAGGTTCTCCTGGGCCAGATGGTTGTAGTGACGCGCAAGCTGCGGCTGGCCGATCTCCGGGAGGTCCGGGGCCTTTTCCCTCCTCATGCAGGCGGGCAGGCTGGAGACGCCGTCGCCCACCTCCGCGGCCGCCTTCTCCGACACCTGGGGCACGAGGACGCCGCGCTCCCCCGGCACGCTCAGCTCGTAGATGATGGGCTCATTCCAGCTCGCCTGATGGAACCTCGACAGGGACGTGTCCCTCTTGCCAGCAATTTTATCCATAATTGATCGTTTCCTCCTGTCCCCGGCTACTTCAGGATGTCCTTCAGGGCGGACGCCAGCGCGTCGATGTCCTGTTCCGTGGTGCGCTCCGTCACGCAGAGGAGCATGCACTGCCCCAGCTCCGGGAAGTCCCCGCTGAGGTCGTACCCGCCCAGGATGCTCCGTTCCAGCAGGGCGGCGTTGACCTCAGCGGCCGTCTTCCGCTCGAAGCGGACGGTGAACTCCTGGAAGGGCACGCCGTCCAGCGGGCAAACCGTCAGGCCGGGCACGGAGGCGAGGCGCCTGCGGGCCAGGAGGCAGAGCTGGAGGATGGTCTGCCCCAGCTCCCTCATGCCCTGGGGGCCCAGGCTAGCAAGGTATACGGCCGCGCCGATGCTCCACAGGGCGGCGTGCGTGCCGACGAACTCCTTGGCGTGGTCCCGCTCGGCGAAGGACGTCCGCTCCCACAGGACGTCGCCGAAGCCCCACTCCCCGTGGCTGGTGGGGGCCAGGCCGAACAGCCGCGACGGGTACTCCCTCACGATCTCCGGCCGGTCCTTTGCCGCCATGTAGCCGCCCACGCCCCCGCCGTAGTTCATGTGGATGCCCAGCCCCTGGATGTCGCCGCAGGCCAGGTCCGCCCCGTACTGGAAGGGGGGCTTCATGACGCCCAGCGTCGCGGGATCCGCGTAGACGAGGAACAGCGCCCCGGCCCCGTGGGCCAGCTCCGCCGCGCGCTCCGCCTCCTCCTCAATGATGCCGAGAAAGTTGGGGTTCATGAGCAGCACGGCCGCGGTTCTGCCGCTCAGCTTCGCCTTCAGGTCCGCCAGGTCCGCGCGGCCCGTCTTTTTATCGTAGTCCACCAGCGTCAGCTCAACGTCCGGCTGGAGGTATGTCCTCACGGCCCTCAGCACGTCGGGGTTCAGCGCGGCCGTGACCAGCACCTCGTCCCGCCTCGTCACGCGGGTGGCCATGCGCAGCGCCGTGCCCGCGGCCTGGGCCCCATCGTAGTTCGGCACGTTCACCACGTCGCAGTCCAGCAGTTCCGCCATCATGCTCTCATACTCAAAGCAGGCCTGGAAGCGCCCGTGGTCCTCGTAGGGTTCCCCGGCGTAGGCGGTGAGGAACTCCGACCGGTTGATGACCTCGTCCACCATCGCGGGGACGTAGCGGTTGTAACACCCCGCGCCGAGGAAGCAGGGCATCTCCTCCGCCGTCCTGTTTTTCTCCAGGATGCCGGAGACGTGCCGCACGAGGTTACACTCCGCCTCAAAGGGCTGCGGGAGCTGCAGGTCGCCCTTCATCAGCAGCTCATCGGGGATGTTCTGCTTTATCAACTCGTCGATCGACCCCACCCCGATGAACTTCAGCATCTCGGCCTGGACAGCCGGGTCGGAGTTTGGGATGTAAGGATAGCCGCGTCTGGACATACTATAAAGCCTCCCTAATTTTGATCGCTCACGGCGCGAGCCTGTGCTTATTTTGATCGCTCACGCCGCCTGCACTGATTTTAATCGCTCACGCCGCGGGGCTGAGGGGGATGCCCTACCCCTGAAGTAAAGCATATAAAATTTGGAGGAGGCCGTCAACAGCTCATTTAGCCGCTCACGGCGCGAGCTTGTACTTATTTTAATCGCTCACGCCGCGAGACGGTGACGCGCATTTCAGGGCGTCAGCGCCCCACCGCCCCAGGCTCTGCGCAGGGCCTTGTGTTGTATAATAATCCAGGCTCTCAGGGGGCAAGGAATCCCCTGGGTTTCAGGTTCGTGCCGTGAGCGGTT
>JAFUYV010000012.1 GCA_017476945.1 Fretibacterium sp. | reverse complement strand
CAGCGCCTTGACGCCGGGGAAGGACTTGCTGATGTTCCTCATTTCAAGAAGGTATTCGCTCACCTGATCTCACCACCCTATTCACAAGGATAATCAAGAAAAACAGGATAATCAAGAAAAACGACCCTGTCCCCCGAAATCCCCAAGGAACAAGGCCGTCTGCAGATCAACGTTCAGGGGCTTCCTCATTGAGGCTCAGGGGGCCTGCGCCCTCGGAAGCCTCCGGCCCCTGACCTCCCACGCCTCCTGGCTCAGGCGGGACCTTTAAGGTCTACTGCCAGCCGCCGTTGTTGTACTCGGCGATGTTGTCCGAGTTGATCATAAAGGTCTTGATGGGGTAACGGGGCTCGACCTTCTCACCCGCCTCATACTTGTAGTAAAGCTCGGCGATGGTCTTGCCGATGGAAATGGGGGACTGGGCGCCGGTGCCCGTGACCTTGCCCTCAGCGATGAGGGACTTAATGTCAGGAGAGCCGTCAACGCCGTAGATGAGGGCCTTGGAGCCCGCGGCCTCGGCCGCCGCGTAAGCGCCGAGGGCGGTGGGGTCGTTGCCGCCAAAGATGGCGACCGCGTCGGGGTGCGCCGTCAGGGCGTCGGTGCCGTTCAGGTTGCCCTGTTCCTGGTTGCCCATGCTGTCAATCTGAGCCACCACGGTGAAGCCCTTGCCCTCAATGGCCTTCAGGAAGCCGTTGGTGCGGTCCACGACGGACTGCATCGTCGGGGAGTCGAGCACGATGATGTTGCCGCCCTTGGGGCACTTCGCGACGAGGTCAACGCCGCAGACGTAACCCGCGTTGTAGTTGTCGGACCCGGCGTAAGTCACAAGGTAGCTCATCTCGGCAACCTCAGTGTCAAAGCCGAACATCGGGATGCCGGCATCCTTCAGCTTGTCGAGGCCGGCGATGATGCCGTCGCGGTCCACCGGGTTCACGAACATCGCGGCCACCCCGCGGCTGATCATATCCTCAAGCTGGGCGATCTGCTTCTCGTTGCTGTTCTGCGGGTCCAGGGCGATGAGCTTGTCCCCGTGAGCCTCCACGATCTCCCGGATAGCCCCCTCAAGGGCCACGAAGAAGGGGTTCGTGCCGTCCATGCAGGTGTACCCCAGGAGCTTGCCCTCCGCGGACGCGACACAAGCCAGGCTGGCCACCAGGCACAGCGCCATCACAAAAGCGAGAATCTTACGCATATCACGAAAACCTCCTCTTATGATATGGACCGCCCTCCAGAGCAGATCCAATTTAAACTGACGATAAAGACGGTGAATAAGAGCAATGATGAATGAATTATAATGGCCTTTCCGGGGGCTGTCAATCAAAAGGCTTCCAAATCACGGAGGCAGGATTGGCATCCCGAAGGGACGCCGCTCACTGCCCCTTCGGCTTCGTCCGGAACTGCGCCACGCGATCAACCTTCTCCTTCTTTTTTGTGTTTGCGCTGCTGCCGGCCGCGGCCGTCTTGCCCTGTGCCTTCTCCAGGGACTTCGCCCTGTCCGAGAGGTGCTGAAGGCGGCGCTCTGTCGGCGGGTGGGAGTTGAAGCCGCTGGGCTGAGTGACAAGGTTGTTGTCCTTAAAGCTCTTCATCGCGTTGTAAAGGCCCCACGGACTGTAGCCCGCCTTGACGAGAAGGTCCGTGCCGTAGTCGTCGGCCTCGACCTCCTGTCCGCGGCTGAAGCCGCTCTCGGCCAGGTTGATGCCGATGGTCCCGGCGGCCTGCGCCAGCCCCCCCGCGCGGCCCAGGACGGCCCCAAGGATGGTCCAGCCGACGTTGCGCTGCACGCCCTCATTGTAGTGTCCGCAGCGGACGTGCCCGATCTCGTGGCCCAGCACCCCCGCGATCTCCTCCTCCGTGGAGAGGATCTTCATCAGCCCCTGGGTGACGTGGACGCTGAACTCGTCCTGGGACTTGAACTTCACCCAGGCGTTGGGGGCAGTGTCCTTCTCGTAGTTGATGGGCACCACCTTGAAGCCGTCCGTCGTGGCAATGCGCTTCCACGCCGCCTCCACGACCTCCGCGCTGATCTCGCACCAGGCGGGGGACAGGCTGGCCGCCCATCCCACCACAAGCAGCGCAGGGGCCATCAAACGCACAAACCGCCATCCCCTTTTTATCATACAAAACCCTCCTTTTGGTACTGGGGGTATGGGGGAACGCCTCGGCCAGACGACCAGGCTTACACGACCCCTCAGGAATCGGGCCGTTCGATCGGTCGGCTGTGCCGGAACAGAGCGCGGGGCGCTCTTTGGAGATCCCCCCATTTAAATCAGAGAGCGGAAGGAGGCCTCCCGCTCTTTGTCATGTCCTGTTGACTGGATTTGTCTAGAACAGCGGAGCCAGGACCAGCGCCACCACGGTCATCAGTTTGATGAGGATGTTCAGGCTGGGGCCGGCGGTGTCCTTGAAGGGATCGCCCACCGTGTCGCCCACGACGGCCGCCGCGTGGTTCTCGGAGCCCTTGCCGCCAAAGTGGCCTTCCTCGATGTACTTCTTGGCGTTATCCCAGGCGCCGCCGGAGTTCGACATGAAGACCGCCATCATGACGCCCGTGACGATCGCGCCGCCCAACAGGCCGCCAAGGGCCTCCTTGCCAAGGATGAAGCCCACAAGGACGGGCGCCAGGATGGCCAGCACACCGGGGACGATCATCTGGGTGAGGGCGGAGTTCGTGGAGATGGCGATGCACTTCTCGTACTCCGGCTTGCCCGTGCCCTCCATGATGCCCACGATCTCGTGGAACTGGCGGCGGACCTCCTCCTCCATTGACTGCGCGGCCTTGCGCACCGCGTCGATAGACAGGGCGCAGAAGACGAAGGGCAGCATGCCGCCGATGAGGAGCCCGACGATGACGTAGGGGTCCATGATGTCAATTTTCTCAAT
>JAFUYV010000095.1 GCA_017476945.1 Fretibacterium sp. | reverse complement strand
CCCCGCCAGATTGTGAAAGCTACTTTAGAGCTCGTTTATATCTTTTCGTCCAACGTTATATTCACATTATAGCAAACGGGAGAGGGGGCATGGCGGGGATTTCATGGCGATTAAGGGCACGGACGTCAACCTTCGCGGCGGCCCGAACAAAAAAACGGCGTCCGTGGCAAAGCTGAACGACGGTAACCTGGTTGAGGTCATGTATTATAAAATTCAAAAAGACGGAAGGTGGTATTTCGTCCATACCTTGAATGGTCAGTCGGGTTGGGTCTTTGGAAATTATCTGCGAAACAGGCGGAGCTTTTGAGCGGACTGCGGAAAGACTTAAGGCCTTCCGCTAAGGTGTCTGTTTCGTTCTGAGAGGCCCGCAGGAGAACGCGGAAAGACTATCCAGCCACACCTTTGGCCGCGGTCCGCTTCCGTGCCATTGGTACCCGTCAACGTACTGGCATCCCCTAAAATGATATAATGGGGCGGCAAGGGTATCATCTTCATTGACGTCATTGAGCTTTTTGTGGCTGTTATTTTGGCTGGGGTCAGTGAAGAGGTAACCCGATACGGTACATTCCGTGGGAAAGAATCTGGGTCGCTGAGCCTCGAACGCCGGGGCTTTGTGATAGAAAATCTAGGGGAAAAGGAGTGTGTCTTATGATTACCAATGGCTTTACCTATTTTGCGGCACTGGTTCTGATCGCCGCGCTGCTGATTGGCGCGCAGAGGCTGACCCGGTGGAAATTCTTTGAATATGTCCCGCCGGTCGTCCTGCTCTACCTCATCGGGATGCTCGGCTGCACGTTCAGGCTCTGGGACACCGCCTCCACAAAGGATGCCTACAACGCTCTTCGCAACCCGATTCTGTACGCGATGATCTTCGTCATGCTGCTGCGCTGCGACATCCGGCAGATCCTTAAGCTCGGCCCCAAGATGCTGCTTGGGTTCTTCACCGCCAGCGTCACCATTGCCGTCGGCTTCTTCGTCACCTATGCCGTGATGAATCCGCTGCTTGGCGAGGGCGCCTGGCGTGGACTGGGCGCCCTCTGCGGCAGTTGGATGGGCGGCTCCGGCAACCTGGTCGCCGTCGCGGATGCCCTGTCCGCCACGGAAGCGCAGTTGGCAGGCGCCTCCATTGTCGACTCGATAGACTATTCGATCTGGGTCATGTTCCTGCTGTGGGTGATCAGCCTGGCGCCTCAGTTCAACAAATGGGTCAAAGCCGACACCAGGATCCTCGACGAGGTCTCTTCCCGCCTGGATGCGGAATTTGCTCAGGCGCAGACCAGGAAAATCGACTTCCCGTCCCTGATCTTCCTGCTGGGGCTGGCTCTGGCCGTCTCCGCCGCCTGCACTCAGCTCGGCACCGATCTCAGGAACGCCTCCCCGAACTGGCTCAAGGTCTTTGACGTGGCTACCTTCCGCATCGTCCTGGTCTCTGTCCTGGGCCTCATTCTGGCCATGACGCCCATTGGCAGGATCGCCGGCTCCACCGAGCTGTCCAACATCATGCTGTATATGGTCATCGGCCTGATCGCCTCTCGCGCCTCCTTCTTCGAGCTGTTTGAGCAGGGGATGGCCTGGTGGATCGTGGCCGGCTTCGCCATCCTGCTGATTCACGGCGTGCTGATGCTGTTTGCCGCCAAGCTGTTCAAGCTGGATATGTTCACCTGCGGCGTCGCCTCCCTCGCCAACATCGGTGGCACGGCCTCCGCTCCGATTCTGGCCGCCTCCTACAGCGGCTCGCTGGTCTCCGTCGGCGTTCTGATGGCCCTGCTGGGCTACGTGATCGGGACCTTCGGCGGCATCGGCGTCGGTTATATGATGTCGATATTCGGCTAGCCCGTTCGCGCCGGAATGTTTCTGAACATCTGAACAGACAATGCGATGCAGGGGACGCTCACTTGCATCGCATTGTTATATTGGTTATATTGACGAAAAAGGAGAAAAAGCTATGGGCGTTTTATCCGATTTGCGACCGCGGGCCGTCTTTCGCTTCTTCGAGGAGCTGTGCGCCATCCCTCACGGCTCCCACAACACCAGGGCGGTCAGCGACTATATTACGGCCTTCGCCAAGGCGCGGGGGCTGAAGTTCCGCCAGGATGAGCTCAACAACGTCATTATCTGGAAGGGCCCCACGGCGGGCTATGAGAACGCGCCCACGGTCATGATTCAGGGGCACATGGACATGGTGGCTGAGAAGGAAGCCGGCTGCGTCAAGGACATGGAGAGGGAGGGACTGGACCTCTTTGTCGATGGAGACTTGGTAGGAGCCCGCGGCACCACGCTGGGCGGCGACGACGGCATCGCCGTGGCGATGGCCCTGGCCATCCTGGACGCGGAGGACCTCCAACACGGCCCCCTGGAGTGTCTGTTCACCGTGGACGAGGAGGTGGGGATGCTGGGGGCCCGTGGCCTGGACACCTCCGACCTCAACGCGAAGTATATGTTGAACCTTGACTCCGAGAAGGAGAAGGTGTTCACCGTCAGCTGCGCCGGGGCCACCCGGGCGGTCTGCACCCTGCCTGTGAGCCGGGCGGCTTTCACCGGCGCGGTCCTCAGGCTGACCGTGGACGGCCTGGCGGGGGGCCACTCCGGCGAGGAAATCCACAAGGGCCGGGCCAATGCCAACATCCTCATGGGCCGGGCGCTGGCCGGACTCATGAACGTCACGGACCTGCGGCTCCTGACCGTCAAAGGCGGAGCAAAGGATAACGCTATCCCCCGGGAGGCCTCCGCCTTGTTGACCGTGAGGGACCCCCAGGCGGCTGAGGCAGCGGTCCGGACCCTGGGCGCGGCTTTGGCCAACGAGTATCGCGCCGCCGACGGGGGCATCCAGGTGAAGCTCACCACCGCCGAGCGAGGCGGCAGCGACTCGCCCCGACCCCCCATGGACGAGGACAGCACCCGGCGGGTGGCCGCGTTCCTGTTTTGCGCCCCCAACGGCGTCCAGATGATGAGCGCCGAGGTGCCGGGGCTGGTGCAGACCTCCCTGAACCTTGGGCAGGTTGGCGCCGAGGGCGGAGCGTTCGTGGCCCGATTTCTGATCCGTTCCAGCGTCGATTCCCAGGCCGCTGAGATAACGGAGAAGGTCGTCACCCTGACGAAGGCCCTGGGCGGCGTCGTGGACATCCCCGCCTCCTACTCCGCCTGGCCGTACCGGCCCGATTCCCACCTGCGGGACGTGATGACGGAGGCTTTCCGGGCGGTGTATCATGAGGAGCCGAAGATAGAGGCCCTTCACGCGGGGCTTGAATGTGGCATTCTCTCGGGGAAGATGCCGGAGCTGGACTGCATCTCCTTCGGGCCGGATTTGACGGACATCCACACGCCCAGGGAGCGTCTGCACATCGCCTCGACGGAGCGGACCTGGCGGCTGACGCTGGAGGCCCTCAAACGTCTTAAATATTGAAGCTCAGGGGAAAAGCCCCCCTGAAACCCCCAAGGAGGAAATCACATGAGCAGGGAGAAGACATCCATCGTGTTCACCGGGGACATCGGCTTTGACCGGTATATGGACCATCGCTGGGAGGACGACGGCCTCCTCTCAAAGCCCATCCTCGACTTCTTCCACAGCGCGGACCACGTGGCCGCCAACGTGGAGGGGGCTCTCATTGACGCCGTGGACGACGGCAGCCGGGGCGTGTTCTTCCACGCCATGAACCCAGCCGCCACCCGCGTGCTGAAGAACATGGGGGCGGACATCTGGTGCATTGGCAACAATCACACCATGGACGCGGGCCGGGAGGGGGTCATCAGCACCCGCAGGATCGCCGGGGACATGGGTTGCCTGACCATCGGCGCGGGGCTCAACGAGACGGAGGCCTCGGAGCCCATTTACCTTGACGAGGCCGGCGGCATCGGCATGTTCGGCGTGGCGTATATGGCCGAGTGTACCCCCGCCACCGCCACGGAGCCCGGCATCTTCCGCTGGGACGACATGGACGCCATCAAGCGCCGAATCGACGAGGTGAGGGCGAGGTGCCGCTGGTGCGTGGTGGTCAGCCACGGCGGCGAGGAGTTCACCAGCATGCCCAGCCCCTACACCCGCAACAGATATCTGCAATACCTTGAGCTGGGCGCGGACGTGGTGGTGGCCCACCATCCCCATGTGCCGGAGAACTACGAACTCTTTCCGGATTTAAGCTCAGGGAGATGCTTTGCCCCCCTGAACCCCCCATGCGGCAAGGCCATCTTTTATTCGCTGGGCAACTTCATCTTCGACACCAACTACCAGCGGGCCCATCTCTACACCGACACGGGCGTGCTGCTGAAGCTGATCTTCACCGAGGAAAAGCTAAAATTTGAGTCAATGGGCATCCGGATCGTCCGAGGTGAGGAGAAGGTCGTGGAGGCGCCCCTCCCCGATATCTTTACGGACATCCCCGCCGGGGAGTATGCCCTGTTGTCGCCCCTGGCCGCCAAGGCCTTTGTGAGAGAGGACATGCGCAAGATGGTCTATCTGGAGCCGGAGCGGTTCACCGATGCGCCCCAGGAGGTCTGGGACGGTTACTTTTTCAGCGCTGAGCCCGACGGCTACTGCGAGGGGACGCACATGGACTTCCATATAATCGTGCCCTTCTCGAAGACGGCTGAAGAAGGCGCCTGGAAGCACAGCAAGCTGGAGAAGGTGAAGGAGTATATGCTGAGGCAACTATAAGGAATATGTTGTTTTGAGACCCATTCTGTTGGCGGGCCGCGGAAGCATCGGGGACGGGGGATGACAGGACACCCGCGTCTGTGTGACATGACGCGCTTATCACTTGCCGAACAGGTGGATGATGACGTTCGCCCCCCCTCTTCATGAGGGGGCTCTTATTCAAAATCAAAAAAAACGCCCACCGCCTTCCGGCCAGTGAACGATTGATAAGCAAAACCCCAAACCCCTGAACTTTTTTCTAATTCCTCTAACTTTAGTTATTGGAACTAGAAAATCGCGCTTTTCCGCCCCTCAGAAAACTGCCTGACCTGTTGCGCCAGCGAGGAATTTCATCCTTCCCTCCCTCGCCGCCACT
>JAFUYV010000011.1 GCA_017476945.1 Fretibacterium sp. | reverse complement strand
CGGGCGCGGCGTGGGGACGATGAGGACGAGTAGATGAGCCGCCTGGAGAGGAAGGAGAGTACCCCGCGCGGCCCCTTCCCGGAGGCGGTGGACGGGCCGGGGATGCTTGCCCGCTGGATTGGCTCCGCGCTGGACCTGCTGGAGGCGATGTGGCACAATGAGGCCAACCCGCCCGAGCTTGCGCACGGGGAACCGCTGGACGGTTTGATCTTAACGGTCCTCTCGCAGAACACGAACGACCACAACCGAGACATGGCCTTTGAGCGGCTTAAAGGGCGTTTCCCGACGTGGGCGTCCGTGGCGGAGGCGGGGGTTGAGGCCCTGGAGGATGCTGTGCGCCCGGCCGGCCTCGCCCCGACGAAGGCGCGTCGCATCCTTGAGATCCTTGAGACCGTGCGCCGGGACTTTGGAGGGTATTCCATCGCGCCTCTGGAGGCGCGGGGAAGGGACGGGGTACGGGAATACCTCACCGCCCTGCCCGGGGTGGGGGCCAAGACGGCGGCCTGCGTTCTGCTCTTTGACATGAAGCTGCCCGCCTTCCCGGTGGACACCCACGTGGGCCGCGTCTGCCGGCGCATAGGCTTTGTGCCGGAGAAAACCGCGGCGGAGGACATCTCCTTTCTGCTGGAGCGGGAGGTCCCTCCTGAGCGCTACCTGGGCGGGCACGTCAACATGATCGAGCACGGCCGGGCGGTATGCCGGGCCAGAAGACCCTTGTGCGGGGCCTGTCCCCTGACGGCACTGTGCAATGCGGGCCGTGCGCTCATCGCCGCCGAACGGGACGAGGAGATGCGTGAACTTCAGTCTCATGAAGATAGTTAGCCCCTGTTTGGGCCTGTGAATGATAAGGCGTATAATAAATCAATTAACGATGAGCTCCGCCCTAAGGGAGTGGACGACCTGAAGAAGGAGATGGACCGATGATTTTAGGAACGATACAATATCCGTCCCGCTACGGCGGCCTGGGTCCGGGGGTCAAGGCCGGGCTGAAGTATCTTGCCGAACATGACCTGTCCGCCCTGCCGGTGGGACGCCACGTCATCGACGGGGACAACATCTTCTTCGAGGTCTCCGAGGTATCGACGATGCCCGCCAGCGCGGCCCTCTTCGAGGCTCACCGGCGTTATCTGGACATCCATGTGACCCTGAGTGGGGAGGAGTGGTTCGGCCACGCCATGGTCAAGCACCTGGAGGAGGTTGAGCCCTATTCCGCGGAGAAGGATGTGGCGCGTTACAAGGGGGAGGGGGTTTACCTTCAGGCCCCGCCGGGGCATTTCGTGCTCTTCATGCCGGAGGACGCCCACAAGCCCAAGATCTTCTTCAAGGAGCCAGGCATGGTCCGGAAGCTCGTCCTGAAGGTGAAGCTCCTGGGGATGTGAGCGGCCTGGCGTCCGACCTCTTCTTCATGCAGCAGGCCATCCGTCTGGCGTGGGAGGCCATGGAGCGCGGGGATGTCCCCGTGGGGGCGGTGGTGTCCGGTGGTGAGAGTGTGCTGGGCTGGGGCAGCAACCGCAAGGAGCTTGACCCTACGGCTCACGCAGAGGTGCAGGCGATCCGTATGGCGGCGGAGAAGCTGGGCCGGTGGAACCTGAGGGACTGTGCCCTCTATGTAACGCTGGAGCCCTGCCCCATGTGCGCGGGGGCGTGCGTGAACGCGCGGGTCGGCCGTGTAGTGTTCGGCGCCGCGGACCCGAGAGCGGGGGCGGGCGGATCGCTCTACAACATCCTCCGCGACACGCGCCTGAACCACCGCTGTGAGGTCCGCGCAGGGCTTCTGGCGGAGGAATGTGCCGGGCTTCTGAGGGAGTATTTTCTGAGGCGGCGCGTGGCAAAGGGCAGGCTTCGCGGAGGTCTGAGCTTATCTTAAGACAAATTAAATTGAACGTCCCTCCGGTTGGGGGAAACCGGCTTGGAGGGCTGAGGGGTTTTATATCTTTGTTGGCGACCTGTAGGGATTCCAATTTAAGGCTTTACGAGATAGACGACAGGGCGCGGGACCTGGCGCAATGTGTCCCGTGTTCTGAGTTGGCGGCGATGGTCTTGGAGATGATGCACAGCGGCGACGGCGCTGCCGGCCTCGGATGGGTGCAGGAGTGGATACGGCCGAAGTTTGACGAGCTGATGACCTCCCTGGATCTTGGCGTGGCCAGCGCAGCTGCGCGGGAGAAGTGGGAGTCCCGGAGCTCCTTCGGTAACGTGCTTGTCTACGGGGACTATGACACGGACGGCATCTCGGCGACGGTTCTGGCGATGGAGGTCTTCCGGCACAAGGCCGCTCAGGTCCGGTACTTCATTCCGCGGCGCGACACCCAGGGCTATGGGCTCAACGCGGAGGTGCTGGAGGACATCACCAGCCGGGGATGCAATACCCTGGTGGTCGTGGACTGTGGTACGAACGACTCGGCGCTGCTGGCCAGCCTGGCTGCCCGCGGGATGGATATCTTCGTGTTTGACCATCACACCGTCGCAGAGGCCCCCACCTTCCCCACCATCGTCAACCCCTGCTTTGACGGGGGGGACAAGGCGCGGAAGCTCTGCGCCACGGCCGTGCTGTGGTGTTGGGCGTGGAAGGAGGACATCGTCTCCCGCGACTGGCTGAAGTATGCCCTGGACCTTGTCGCGCTGGCGACGATTTCGGACTGCATGCCCCTGAACAGCCTGAACCGCTGTCTGGTCCGCCAGGGGATGCGGCTGATGCGGACGAACCCACGGCGGGGGCTTGGCGCGCTCCTGAACCGCCTGGGCATCAACCGGCAGCAGCTCTCCGAGGAACAGCTCTCCATGCGGGTGATCCCCTGCCTGAACGCCCCGGGGCGCATCTCCAGCGCGGATATCGCCGTGCGGGCCCTTCTGGGGATGGGGAACGAGGACACCGTCTATGAGTGCATCAGCGACCTCGTCCGGGCGAACCGGAGGCGTCAGATGATCTCCGAGCGCATCGCCAGCGAGATCTGCGAGGAGGGCGGGGAGGAGCGGTGCGTGATGTACAGCGACTCCTGGCCGGTGGGGGTGTTGAGCGGCGTCGCGAGCCGTATCTGTTCCCAGCGCCGCAGCCCTGTAGTGCTGGCCGCCCCCGTCGGGGATAAGATCCGGGGGACCCTGCGTGTCCCCGTGGGGGGAAACGCGGTGGGCATCCTCAGTACCATCTCCGGCCTCCTGGACGCCTGGGGAGGGCACCGCTACGCCGCGGGGTTCTCGGTGCTGAACGAGAATTGGGAGGAGGTCGAGCGAACGCTGGAGAAGCTGCTCTCCGAGGTCGGGGTGCAGGAAGAGGTTGTCCCGGCGATTAATCTCTCGCCCGCGCAAATCTCGCTGCAGGACTGGCGGGCGGTCACGGAGCTGGGGCCCTTCGGCAACGACAACCCGTGCCCACGTTTTTACTATGCCAGCAGCCCCGGTGACAGGGTGGAGCCGTTGGGCCGGGACGGCAAGCACAGCGCCGTGCGCGTGGATAACGTGAAGCTTCTGGCCTTCAACGCCGCCTCCGACCTCCAGGACACGAGCGGCGTCAAGGGCTGGATATACCATCCGCGCCTGGACTACTGGAAGAACGAGGAACAGGTGCAGTTTATTTTGGACGCTGTGGTCATCTGACAGCAGAGCAGGGAAGGAGGGGGTCGTGGTGACGGATGAGTTGCAGGCCAGCGTGGAGAAGCTGAAGAAGCCTCTGACGGGGGAGGCCTCCTCCCCAGACGAGGCTTCCCCGGACATTCACGCGGACAGCGAGGCGATGCGCTCTATCCTGAACAGTGTGCCGTCCCTCCTGGGGAACGAGGACCTCCGGGAGATGTCCGCCCTGCGCGACTCCTTCATGGCCCAGGTCCCCGAACAGAGCGTGACCGAGACGGTCAGGACGCTGTGGCAGAACCTCTGGGCCAGGGCGATGGTCAGCCTCACGCCGTCTCAGATGCAGAGGCTGGGAAAGGCCTTTGTGTTTTCCGCTCAGGCCCATGCCGAACAGAAGCGCAAGAGCGGGGACCCGTACATCATTCACACGCTGAGCGCGGCGCTGATCCTCGCGGAAATGCGGCTGGACCTGGCGAGCCTGACGGCGGCCCTGCTCCATGACGTCCTGGAGGACACGGAGGTGACGCGCGACGAGTTGGAGGCGGCCTTCGGCGGGGAGGTTGTCACCCTCGTCGATGGGGTGACGAAGCTGGGCAAGCTGCCCTTCATGTCGATGGAGGGCTATCAGGCGGAGAACCTCCGCAAGATGTTCATCGTCATGGCGCGGGACATCCGTGTTGTGCTCATCAAGCTGGCCGACCGCCTGCACAACATGAGGACCCTGAGCGTTCTGCGCCGCGACAAGCAGGAACGCATTGCCCGCGAGACCCTGGAGATCTTCGCCCCCCTGGCTCACCGCCTGGGGATATACCAGATCAAGCGTGAGCTGGAGGACCTCTCATTCCGCTACCTTCAGCCGGAGGTGTACGCCGAGATACGCCGCAAGGTGAAGCGCCGCCTGCCGGAGATGGAGAACGTCATCAGCAGGGGCATTGAGGTCCTGGAGCAGCGCCTGGAGCGCGAGGGCATTCCCTGCCGCATCAAGGGACGCGCCAAGCATTATTACAGCATCTACGAGAAAATGCAGCGCAAGAAGCTCTCCGTGGATGAGCTGTACGATATCCTGGCCATCCGCGTCCTTGTGGACGACGTGTCCACCTGCTACGCCGTGCTGGGCATTGTTCACGCCCTGTGGGTCCCCATCCCCGGGCAGTTCGACGACTACATCGCGACGCCGAAGAGCAACATGTACCAGTCGCTGCACACGACGGTCATGGCCTTCGGGGCGCCGCTGGAGGTGCAGATACGCACCTACGAGATGAACCACCTTGCCGAGTACGGCATCGCGGCGCACTGGCTCTACAAGTCCAAGGGCGTTGAGGCGGACAGCCTGGACGCGAAGCTGATGTGGGTGCGTCAGGCTCTTGAGGCCGAGCAGGGCGAGGGGGGCGATCCCGAGGAGTTTCTTGAGCTTCTGAAGAGCGACTTCCTCACCTCTGAGGTTTATGTGTTCACACCGCAGGGCAAGGCGCTGGTGCTGCCCCGGGGGGCCACGACGATCGACTTTGCCTACGCCATCCACACCGAGGTGGGGAACCACTGCGTTGGGGCGATGGTCAACAGCCGCATCGTCCCCCTGAACACGCAGCTCCACAGCGGAGACATCATCAAGATCATCACGTCGCCGCAGGGCTCCCCCTCCCAGGACTGGCTGAAGATCGCGCACTCCAGCAAGACGAGGAGCAAGATACGCACCTACTTCCGCCAGGCGGAGAAGATCGACCGGGACGAGAAGCTGGCCCGTGGTTGGGAGGCCCTGGAACGGGAGCTCCGTAAGCGCGGCCTTGAGGTGGATGGGCAGGAGAGCTTTACCCCCGGGCTGAACAAGGTGGCCCGCGACCTTGGGCTCGCCGGCCGGGACGATCTGCTGGTGGCGGTGGGCTCCGGGGCGGCGGGCCCCAGCACGGTGGCGCAGAAGCTGGTCCTGGCCTACCTTCAGCAGCGCCATCCCGTGGATGGGCTGCCGGGATCCGTCAAGGAGAACCCCGCCCCGCGCAGGCAGGACTCCGACATCCTCGTGGAGGGCGAGGGGGGCGTCAGCGTCCTCCTGGCGAGTTGCTGCGACCCTGTCCCGGGCGACGGCATTGTCGGGTACTCCACCCGGATGCGGGGCATCACCATCCACCGCATCGACTGCCCGAACATCCTCAATGCCAAGATGGGGCAGGTGGTGGGGGTTTCCTGGGGGCCCTCGTCGGGGTCAGGAAAGTTCTACACGGCCCGCCTGAAGGCCGAGGCCCTGGACCGCGCCGACCTGATCTCCGACGTGGCGCGGACGGTGGGGCTTGAGGGGGGCAGCATCGCGGCTATTAAGGCCTCCACGGTGGGCAACAGCCTGATGCGGATCAAGATTGATCTGAGGGTCCGCAACCTGGAACATCTCTACGCGGTCATCGCCAGGCTGAACGAGATAAAGGGCATGATTGAGGTCACAAGGGGGTGACGCTGTGCGGATGGTCGTGCAGAGGGTGAAACGCGCCGCCGTTTCGGTGGACGGTCAGGAGGTTTCCCGTATCGGCCAGGGAGTCTGTGTGTTGTTGGCCGTAGGCGCGGGTGACACGGAGGCCGCGGCGGACTGGCTGTCGGACAAGCTCGTGAACCTGCGCATCTTCGAGGACGGCGAGGGGAAGATGAACCTCTCCCTGCTGGACGTCCGCGGGGCGGCGCTTGTGGTCTCTCAGTTCACCCTTTATGGGGACTGCCGCAAGGGCAGGCGTCCGTCCTTCGTGGGCGCGGCGTCCGCGGAGGACGGGCGAAGGCTCTACGATTACTTTGCGCAAAAGGTACGTTCCTTTGGTGTGGAGGTGGGCTGCGGGGTCTTCCAGACGCACATGGAGGTCGAGATCCTCAACGACGGCCCGGTCACGCTGATCGTGGACACGGAGAGATAGCGGAGACGGGCTAAAAATCTTTTCAGGAGGCTGAGATGCACTACAAACGTTTTCCTCTGGGCGCGCTGTGGACGAACGGGTACCTTTTTTGGGATGACGGGGGAGAGGCGTTCTTTATCGATCCGGGCGGGGACGCCGCCGAGGTCCTGGACTT
>JAFUYV010000010.1 GCA_017476945.1 Fretibacterium sp. | reverse complement strand
GAGAACACGCGGAGCTTCGCGCTCTGCGCTCACGGCGGAGCGGGGAAGACCTCGCTGGCGGAGGCGATGCTCTTCGACAACGGGCAGGTATCCCGCATGGGAAACGTTCAGAACGGCAACACTGTCAGCGATTTCCAGTCCGAGGAGCAGAAGCGTCAGATTTCAATCAGCACATCGCTCCTGACGATGGAGCGGAACGGCAAGACGCTCTTCGCGCTGGACGCCCCCGGCTACGCGGACTTTGTGGGGGAGATGAGCGCGGCCATCCGCGTCGCTGACACGGCTGTCATCCTCGTCAGCGCCGTCGGGGGCATCGAGGTGCAGACGAGCCGAGCCTGGGAATACGCTGAACACCACAACGCCCCGGTTGCCTTCACTATCTCCAAGATGGATCGCGAGAACGCCGACTTCGACAAGGTTCTGGCGGACATTAAAGAGCAGTTCTCGCCCAATGCCCTGCCGGTCTTCCTGCCCATTGGCAGCGCGGACAAGCTGAAGGGCGTCGTCAACGTCCTGAATAGCAAGGCTTATACCTACGCCGCTCTGGACGGCAGCGGAAAGTTCACCGAGGGCGATGTCCCCGCGGACATGGCGGATGCCACGGCGTCCGCGAAGGAGGCGCTCCTTGAGGCCGCCGTCGAGATGGACGACGCCCTGATGGAGAAGTACCTGGAGGGCGAGGCTGTCTCCGACGAGGAGCTGTCCCGCACGCTGCGGAAGGCCATCGCCGCCCGGCGCGTCATGCCCGTGTTCGCGTGCTCCGCCACCGCTAACGTTGGCGTTCACCAAATGCTGGACTTCATCACGGACTACTTCCCGTCGCCGGTTGACGTAGCCCCGTCCGACGCCATGGATGGGGAAAAGCCTGTGAAGGTGGAGTCGAAGCTGGACGCCCCCTTCTCGGCCCTGTGCTTCAAGGTCATGGTGGACCCCTATGTCGGCAAGCTGTCGTTCATCCGTGTTTACTCCGGCACGCTCTCCTCGGAGGGAAACAATATCTACAACATCAAGAAGGGTGAGGATGAGCGCATCAGCTCCTTCAAGCTCATGTGCGGCAAGGACGGCAAGGACGTGAAGGAGGTCATCGCCGGGGACATCGTGGCGATCCCCAAGCTCCAGAGCACCAAGGTCGGCCACACGCTGGCGACGAAGGGCGGCGCGTCCTTCCTGTATCCCCACATCGAGTTCCCCAAGCCTGTCTACAGCGTGGCGGTGGTGGCCAAGACCCGCGCCGATGAGGACAAGCTGGGCAACGCCATCTCCAAGACGCTGGACGAGGACCGCGGCCTGACCTTCGAGAAGAACCCCGAGACACACGACAACGTCCTCTCCGGCATGGGCGACCTGCACATCGACATCGTGCTGTCCCGCATGAAGGAGCGCTACGGCGTCGAGCTGGACACCCAGACGCCCCAGGTGCCCTACCGTGAGACCATCCGCAAGATGGCCGAGGCCCAGGGCAAGCACAAGAAACAGTCCGGCGGACATGGGCAGTACGGCGACGTCTACATCCGCTACAGCCCGCTGGAGCGCGGGGCAGGCTTTGAGTTTGTGGACAGCGTCGTCGGCGGCGCGGTGCCGCGCAACTTCATCCCGGCGGTCGAGAAGGGCCTGCGTGAGTACATGGTGGCGGGGCCGCTGGCGGGCTTCCCGGTGGTGGACTTCCGCGCGGAGCTGTACTATGGCTCCTATCACGACGTGGACAGTTCTGAAATGTCCTTCAAGCTGGCGACGCGCCTGTCGTTCCGCAAGGGCATCATGGACGCCAGCCCCGTGTTGCTGGAGCCCATCATGAATGTGGAGGTCACGGTGCCGGACCAGTTCATGGGCGACGTGATGGGCGATTTCAACAGCCGCCGCGGCCGCATCATGGGGATGGAGGCCCACGGCAAGCTCCAGGTCGTCAAGGCCCAGGCCCCGCTGGCGGAGATGTTCCGCTACGCGATCATCCTGCGTTCCATGACGTCGGGCGAGGGCACGTTCTCAATGGAGTACTCACACTACGAGGAGGTCCCGGCCGACATCGCGAAGAAGGTCATCGCCGCGCACAAGAAGGAGGACGAGGAAGAGGAGTAGGCTTCGCTTCCCCGGTTCACGTAAAGGACGGGGCCGCCGGCTTCCGCCGGCGGTCCCGCACTGTGAGAGACTCATCACAAAAACAGTCGTATCGCTTTTCCAAGTTCATCAAGCTCATCGCAGCCCCAGATTCACCGCACCGGCGTGTAGTCGATAGCGGATCTCTCATCCATGGCAGATCCCGGAGAGGCCGGCCGCCTCTCGAGAGTTCTGTTTTACTTCGCGCTCAGGACCGCCGCGTTACGCGTCGCCAGGGCGCGTTCAGCCAATGTGCAGGCTCGCAGAAGCTCCTCAGCGTTGCTGGCATCGAGCCGGTCCCCCATTTTCTCCAGGGCCTCCAGGGCATCGTCCAGGGCGTTCTCAAGGTCTCGGGGCCCTGGGGTCGGGTCGGAAAACTGAAGGGACTCCGACAGTTTGAACAATGAGGCAAGTTTCTCCTTAGCGATGGAGAGCTCCGCGTCCGTCGCAAGATTTTTGATGCGCGTGGCCCGCGTAATCATATCCAGACGCCCCTGCTTTTGCTCCCGCCGTTCCGCGCTGTCCTGCTTCAGCAGGGCCATGTTGGTCAGCAGAAGGGGCACCAGGAACAGAACGAGCCCTCCAACGTGGACCAAAAGGTAAACCGTGGTCGAGAAGTTCATCCGCGCGTTCACGACGGCGGCGATGATGGTGAAGAGGAAGTATCCCGCCACCAGGAAGAGCTGCGCAAAGTGCCCCGGAACGCCGCGGCCCCCGTTGCCTCGGAGCGCGACGCGCGACGCGAAGAGCGTGGACAGCAACAGCGCGAAGACCATAAAGCCCATAGACATCCAGAACGCCGTGCCGCGCGCCTCCGGCTCCGTCAGGAACCACACGAACACGGCCGTCGCCGCGGCGATGAGGAGCATGAGGAGGAAGAGGTTGAACACCTGGCGAATTTTATCGATGATCTTGCCCATAACATAGCCTCCCTTTCGTTTCTCAAAAAACGCTAATTTTCCTGAGAGAAGATCGCCTTGCCGCACTTGGGACAGAAGCGCATCCCCGCCCCGATTTCCGCCCCGCAATTTGAGCAGGTCAGCGGCGCACCACAGGACGGGCAGAACGCGCTCCCCTCCGGGACGGCCTTGCCGCACCGGGGACAGGCGCGGCCGGGCGCAGGCACGGAGGGCTGGGCCAGGGGCGTTCCGCAGGATGGGCAGAACGCGCTCCCCGCAGCACAGGCCTTGCCACACTTGGGGCAGGAGACGGGGGCCGCCGCCTGAGCGGGGGAACCGGCTGGAGCCATGTTGGGGTTGACGTACTGCCCCATTTGGGCGGCCATCTGGCCGATCGCGCCGCCAAGCCCCATGCCTGTGCCGAGGCCAACGCCTGCCCCCATCAGGGAGCCCCCCTCGCTGGTGTTCTTCGCCGCGGACTCCAACACGTCGAAGGAGCGCTCCTGCTGGTAGGTGTAGCCCTTCAGCTCCATGCGGGCCCGCTCGCTCATGGCGCGCTTGAGGTCCTGCACGCTCTCGTCGTCATCGGGGACATTGATGGAGCCGAAAAAGAAGTTGACCGGCTCGATGCCGTACTCCTCGAAGACGGGGCGTATCTCCCCCATGGCCTCGTCCGACATGTCGCGGAGGTAGGCGCTGATCTCGAAGATCGTGATCTTCTTGTGGGCAATGTAGGTGGCGATCATATCCCCCATCCGGCTGAGCAAAAGTCCGCGGAAGGAGTTGACCAGGTCGTCGCGCGTGACCTGCGCCCGGCTTCCGGCCAGCTTGATCAGGAACTTGCGGCTCTCACTGATGCGGATGCCGAACTGCCCGTAGGCGCGCACGGGAAGGGCAATCCTGTACTCCGGGTCTCGCAGGAGGATGGGCGTCTGCGTGCCCCACTTCACGTCCAGCACGTTCACCTTGTTGATGAACCAGACATGCGCCTTGAAGGGGCTCTCGCCGCCGGTGGGCAGGTTCAGCAGTCCCCGCAGCAGGGGGATGTTGTCCGTCGAGAGCGAATAGCGTCCTGGCCCAAACAGGTCCAGCGCCTGACCGTCGCGGAAGAGAATCGCCTCCTGGGCCTCATTGACGATGAGCTGTGTCCAATTTCCAAGGGCGTCGCTCTTCTCCGGGTTCCTGCGGTCCACGTAGCGCCAGGCGAAAATGTCGTTCGAATCCAGCTCCCGGTCCCACTCCACAATCTGCAGCAAAGCCACGGTCCATCACTCCTTTAAGTTTTCCTCATTGTACTCCAAGTTGCGCTCCAAGGGAATAAAATTAAATATATCCCTGCCCGGCTCCGCGCGGAGGGACAAATAGGAGACGCGCTCCGGCAAGGTCTCCACGG